>JANXXZ010000196.1 GCA_025350385.1 Bacteroidales bacterium | reverse complement strand
TTTTGCTGCAATGTTGAATGATGAATTTCCTTGCCACGAAAGCTTGGTGTAAATGAGACCAAACATGCCGATAAAGAAAAATCCCGGGTTGAAATCCTGGACCTTGCCGGCATCAAATGGGTTTATGAGTGATGCACCTGCAGGAGTGCTGGTAACAGCCGTGGTTATCTGGCTCCAGTCAATCTGTACCAGCAGGAGGATGACTATAAGTACGAAAACAATGTTGATAAAAACCCCTTGTATGAAATCGGTAAACATTACGGCAACATGACCGCCGGTAAAGATGAAATACAATGGGATAAGCACCATGACCGCCGTTGTGAGGATAAAAGTAACCGAATAGAGCCCTAGATGTCCGACTTCCGGGATTCCGCAGAAATAGATGAAAAAACGGGCGCTTACTGACGGAAAAATAACCATATTGATCAGTCCAGAAGTAAAAGCAAGAAAGCCCGCAAAGATCCTGAACGCCCGACTGTAACGCATTTCGAAGAACTGGGCCATGGTAAGAGCCCGGGTCTGGCGGAAGCGGTATACCACCCATCCTGTAACACTTATAGTTACAAGGATCACGGCAGTGGGCATTTCCCACCACCGCGAGTTAAAGCCGGCATTGTAATTTTGTTCCAGCGCCCCGACTACGGTGATAGCTCCCAGAGCAGCAGTTCCATGGAACATGGAGATGATATATCGACCTCCGGTGCGGCCGGTTGCAAGGAAATCGCTGACACTCCTCATCAGCGTTTTACTGAGGAAGACCATGCCGAGCATAAAAATAAAGAGCAGGCCTATGATACTCCAGTCGATCCAGTTCAGGTACATAGTTCAGGGATTGGTGGTTTTAAGTTTAGTGTATGGTGCATGGTGCTTGGTATCCTGGTACCTTGGTACTTTGGTACTTTGGTACTTTGGTACTCTTAGCTTTAAGAGGTATTTACATCAAATCCCATCTACAACCGAGAACCTCCAGACAGTCTGTGAATTATAGGTTTTACCGGGACGAAGAATTACACTAGGGAATTCCGGGTGATTCATTGAATCAGGAAAATGCTGGGTTTCCAGTGCAAAAGCATTGTGTTTGCGATATTTCGTCCCGCCTTTTCCTATTAAACTCCCATCAAACCAGTTTGCTGTATAAAGCTGAACGCCGGGTTCGGTGGTGAAGATTTCAAGCAGTCTGCCCGATACTGGATCATAGACTCTTGCAGCGGGTGCAAGTTTGCCTGTTTGATTCCTTAAAACGAAATTATCATCATAACCCATATTTAGTTCATGGATTCTCTCCCCGATTGAATGGGTCCGGGTAAAATCAAAAGGAGTATTCTTTACTTCCAGAAATTGCCCGGTTGGAATCGAGTAGGCATCCGTTTCGGTAATATGGTCGGCAAAAAGGATCAATTGATGATCGTAAATATCACCGGCGCTTTCACAGCCAAGATTGAAATAACTGTGGTTGGTCAGGTTCACCGGGGTGGGTTTGTCGGTTACTGCCAGGAATTCCATAGTTACTTCATTCCTGTTATTTAATGAATATTCTACTGTTACCTGCACATTGCCAGGAAAGCCTTCTTCCCCGTCAACGCTCAGGTATTCAAGAGTAACCCCGACTGAATCACTTTTTTCAGAAGGTTTTGCTGTCCAAAGTTTTTTATTGAATCCTTCAAATCCCCCGTGCAGTTGGTATTCACCCTGGTTGGCAGAAACTTTATACTCAACACCTTTAAGGATAAACTTTGCCCCCCCGATACGGTTGCAGGTCCGTCCGACCATACAGCCAAAATAGGCTTCATTTGTTAACCAGCCTTCCCAATCAGGGTAACCTAATGTTACATCAGCAGCCAGCCCATTGCGGTCAGGCGTGTAGATTGAAGTGATTATCCCGCCGTAATTGGTGAGATTCAATACGATTCCATGATCATTTTCGAGACTAAAAAGTAGGGCAATCTCGCCCGAAGGCATCTTCCCGAAAGGCTTTGAAGAAATATTCATTGTGATTTCCTTAGGTCCATGGATTATAATGGCACGTTGTTACCAGTTTACAAATCTATGCGTTTTGGACTCCTGTGTTCAGCACGCTCAAGTTACAAATTTATTATATTAGCCATTATAAACCGTGGTCATTGAAATTACATTAATTAGTATCAATAACTTTGTAAGAAATATTTTAAACATGAAGACAGAATTCCGTTTCATATCTTATTTAACGCTGCCTGTTTTTATACCGGTTTTGTTCCTTGCAACTGTTCAGATTCAGGCTCAAACTCTGAATGGTAGTATTGAAAACAGGCTCTACACTAATCCCTTATTGCCTTTTAATGTCAGGGTAATTGACCTGGTTTCACTGATGACAATCGGTGAAAAAATATTCCAGCTACAGTATAATGCCCCGGCAATTCCAAGGCTTGGCATTCCTGAATACAACTGGTGGAACGAATGTCTTCATGGAGTGGCCAGGAACGGAATCGCCACGGTTTTCCCCCAGGCAATCGGGATGGCTGCAACCTGGAACCCAGACCTCATCTTTCATGAAGCGGATGTGATTTCCACCGAAGCCCGTGCCAAATATTATGAAGCACTCAGTAAAAACGAACATGGCATTTACCAGGGACTCACATTCTGGTCGCCGAATATTAATATTTTCCGCGATCCGCGATGGGGAAGGGGGCAGGAAACCTATGGCGAGGATCCATTCCTGACTGCACAGATCGGGAAGTTATTTGTGAGGGGATTACAGGGAAATGACCCAAAATATTTCAAAGTTATTTCGACAGCCAAGCATTTTGCTGTCCACAGCGGTCCCGAGCCGGAACGCCACCGTTTTGATGCATGGCCCACCGTTCGTGATTTATATGACACGTATCTTCCGGCTTTTGAAGCCTTGGTAAAGGAAGCCGGTGTATATTCCGTAATGAGCTGTTACAACAGGGTGTATGCAACTCCGGGTTCTGCAAATGAGTTCCTTCTCGATAAAACACTACGCCAGAAATGGGGATTCAAGGGATACGTGGTTTCCGACTGCTGGGCAGTTTCGGATATGTACAACTTCCACAATTTTGTTCCGAATGCCGAAAAAGCCTCAACCCTCGCCGTAAGGGCAGGATGCGATCTTGCCTGCGGCGATGAATACGGGCACCTGGTTGACGCCTATAAGACCGGAATTATTACCGAATCTGAAATAAACACAGCTGTGAAGCGTGTATTTGAAGCTCGTATGCGGCTTGGGCTTTTTGACCCACCTGCAATGGTCCCCTTCGCATCTATTCTGCCATCAGCCAACGATACGAAAGAACACCGGCAGCTGGCAAGGATAGTTGCCCGTGAAAGTATTGTATTATTGAAAAATAATAATCGTACGTTACCTGTTTCATCCAAAGTCAGGTCGATAGCAGTCATTGGTCCATACGCCAACGATACCAATGTGTTATTGGGTAATTATAAGGGAATTCCGTCAAAACCTGTTACCATTTTACAGG
>JANXXZ010000143.1 GCA_025350385.1 Bacteroidales bacterium | reverse complement strand
CAATTGCCCTGCCGCAGGCGCAACACAGGGCAACATGCGCCTGCTCGCGGAACGTTAGTATCATTTTCAGTATAATGATGCTGCAAGAATTCACCGAAGCGATTTCTCCGCTCCATCCCCCGGTTTCGACTGCAGATCCTTCATCCGGTAAACGAAGAAATAATAGGCCGTCTTGCCGCAACGATCAATGTTGATGGTATCGGGTGGCATGATCTGCCGGTAATAAAAAGGCATCAGTAAGACCGGGTCCCTGAAATCGCGGCTCGAAGTAATATACCAGGCATCAGTATTTAGCCTGAACCCGCCATGCATGCGGTTAATACGGGAATAGTTGTGAATTGCTTCAAGGTCTCCTGCCGCCATCACAATGCGGTTACCGGGTCGTGTAGCATAATACTCCAGGTTTGCCGCCGGGAACCAGCGGTAGGTTACAATGGGAGCATCAACCGGCATTTCACCTGCTTTTTCATACCTGCCAGCCATTTTCCGGAATTCTTCCCCCATTTGCGTCCATCCGTAAACTTCAAGCGAATAGTCTTTTTCTCCTTTTTTTCTGGCGGGGACATTTTCCGGGTCCAGATGTATGAAGCCAGTGCTGATCTGTGCAATGGCCAGTAAAAGGATCACTGCCATCGTAGCCAGGGAAACCAACGGCCATACCGGGAAGAGCCTGCCGGATTCTGCAGTTTTCTGCCTTATCCATAAAGCAGCAATGGGTATCAGGCTCATATAACCCGGCCCCGACCAGTGCGGAAGTGTGTTGCGGAACAGGGAAAGAACCATGAAAATGCCAATAATCGGAAGCCCGCTTAATAAAAGAATCCTGACCTTTGGTTCCTGCCTGAGCGACCGGGTTCTGAAAACAGCGAGCAGGGATAGCAGTATCAGGATAAAATTTACCGGGTTGGTATAGAGTATCTCGCCCCCGATTTCAGTGAGGAATGAATCAATATTGACTATGGCCTGTGTCATTTCTGCCCTTCCACCCTGGTAGGTGAAACTGATGAAATGATTCATCGCGTTCCAAACGATTACGATGGAGAAAAGTCCAGCCATGATAAAGCTGGCAGCATAAAACCTCCATTGGCGCAACCAGTTCCTGTTGAAAAGCAGGATAAACAGCACCATACCCATCCAAAGGAAGGCTGTGGTGTATTTCGATAGCATTCCCAGTCCAAGCGCTACACCAATCAGGAGCATTTTATTCTTGTTCAGCGATCCTGAGTGCATTTCAGGAAGTAAGTCAAGCATCAGCAACAGGGCCAGGAGCCAGAAAACAGTTTGGGGAGTATCGGGAAGGATAAAGGTGCCGGTAATAATGAAACCATAGATAGACGCTGTATAAAGCAAAGCAGCATACCACCCGGTGAGCGTGTCGCGAAGCTTTTTCCCGATAAGGTAAATGAGCCAGGTGTTAAGCGTGCCGCCGATGATGGAAGCCAGCCGGATAAAAAATTCCTGCTGAAAGTGGAGGTTAAAAGTAAAGATGCGGATTAGCCAACCCACCATGGGTGGATGGTCAAAATAACTGAGGTCGGGATAAACCGCGTACGTCCAGTAATACACTTCATCATTGCCCAGCTCGAAAAGGCCTGCGGTCAAAGCTCTTACCAATGCTGAGAACATCAGGAGTAAGAGCAGGTTCCGCTGGATTAATTTTGAAAGGGGCATTGTCAGGTGTTTACTTTTCAACCGGGGGCAGGACCTCTGCCTGGAAATTATTTGTTTTTTCAGATACAGGTTCCATTCAGATTCAATTGAGATCGGCCCGCGATGCAATTAAAATCTAAAAGTTGATCATCTCTTGCGGAACCTCCTGCGAAGCACCAGCCCATTGATTAACAGGAAAAGCAGTGTTCCGAAGCCAATAATCCTTTTCACCCAGGTGCTGCGGGTGTCGACCACCGCTGCTGTCATAATGGGGCGCTTTCCATCAGGTGTCCGCATTACCGGGTTGAGGTAATAGGTAGTTCCTTCCCGGTCGTGGGCTGTACTGAACAGGATAACGGTTCGTACATAAGTGTCACTTGGCTGCAGGAGATAAACGGCTGAACTGCTTTTGCCGGCTTTTGCCAGCATTTTTCCGTTTTGCCCGAAAAAACGGAATTCAAGCACTTTTTTGTTCAGGCTTATTTTTAAGGAGTCACCACTTACAGTGATTATTTGCACCCTGGCGAGGTTATCGAGGCGAAGGGCTTTCCTGTCGTAGGTTTCGCCCTTTGGCATTTTCATTTCCACGCCATAAGCCCGGCCAGTCCTGAGTGCTGCATAAATACTCTGACTCCTGTTATCAGGCGCGTTAATAACGGTTAACCTGCGGGAAGGCTCCCTCGGGTCAGCGATCACATGCATGTCGTCATCGGCCATCAGAAAGGCCGGCTTGCCTGCCGAAAGCGCCGAATCCCAATGGGGGATTGAATTACGGTAACCATTTAATACCTCCAGCAGATCGTAACCTGTAAGGTACCTGAAATCTGAAGGCGAATATCCCCCGAAAAATGCGGGATGATTGATGGAGATCATTTCGGCTGTACCACGCAGACGGTTCAATATGTATTGTTTCTGACAAAGACTTTGC
>JANXXZ010000124.1 GCA_025350385.1 Bacteroidales bacterium | reverse complement strand
GAACTGATTGCCGATAAAATCGGGCGGACCATTAAACCCGAACCACCAGCCATGGTAGCCAAAGGAATGGTGATTGAAGATGGAATATCGGAAGAATTAGATGAACTCAGGAAACTGGCTTATTCTGGTAAGGACTACCTTGTTCAGTTGCAACAGCGTGAAATTGAACGGACCGGTATCAGTTCGCTCAAGGTTGCGTTCAATAATGTTTTCGGGTATTACCTAGAAGTGACCAATTCGCACAAAGACAAAGTACCACCTGAATGGATGCGGAAACAAACGCTTGTAAATGCTGAGCGTTACATCACAGAGGAATTAAAGATATATGAACAGAAAATACTGGGCGCTGAAGAAAAGATACTGGAAATTGAAACCCGGCTTTTTAACGAGCTGATTCTGAACCTTGCAGAATATGTTCAGCCTATTCAACTCAATGCGCAGTTAATAGCGCGCCTTGATTGCCTGTTGTCCTTCGCACGTGTGGCCATTCAATTCCGCTATGTAAGGCCCGAAATGAACGAATCATACCAGATCGAGATTATCCAGGGTCGCCATCCGGTCATTGAAAGGCATCTCCCAACTGGTGAAGATTACATTGCCAATGATGTTCTGCTTGATAATGACCAACAGCAAATTATCATGCTTACAGGTCCCAATATGTCAGGAAAATCAGCTTTGCTTCGTCAAACAGCCCTGATTGTCCTCATGGCACAGATCGGGAGCATGGTGCCAGCTGAATCGGCAAAGCTCGGAATGGTGGATAAAATATTTACCCGGGTAGGTGCTTCGGATAATATAACCTCAGGCGAATCCACTTTCATGGTCGAAATGAACGAAACAGCAAGTATCCTGAACAATATTTCAAACCGGAGCCTGATTCTGCTGGATGAAATAGGTCGCGGTACAAGTACCTACGATGGAATTTCAATTGCATGGGCTATTTCCGAATACCTTCACGATCATCCTTTATACAGGGCCAAGGTACTTTTCGCCACCCATTATCATGAATTAAATGAAATGGCTGTAACAAAACCACGTATTAAAAACTTCCATATTGCTGTAAAGGAGATCGGGAACAAAGTAATTTTCATGCGAAAACTAACCACCGGAGGTAGTGAACACAGCTTTGGCATCCATGTGGCACGCATGGCGGGTATGCCCGGCAGTGTGTTGAACCGTGCCGAATTATTACTTACTCAACTTGAGAAGAAGCACAGTAATGAATCGCTCAATCCTGCGAATAAGGCCGGTAGAACCATAAAGAAAAGCGAGGACCAATTCCAGCTCAGCTTTTTCCAGCTTGACGATCCGCTTTTGGAGCAGATCCGCGATGACATCCAGCACATCGATATCAACACCTTAACTCCGGTTGAAGCCCTGATGAAATTGAATGAGATAAAAAAAATACTTGAAAAATACTGACAGAGTTTTGAAATTTAAAAATAGTTGTATATTTGCACACCCAAATGCAACAATAACGCGGAAGTAGCTCAGTTGGTAGAGCACGACCTTGCCAAGGTCGGGGTCGCGAGTTCGAGTCTCGTTTTCCGCTCTCGAAATTGAAAGCCTCCTGTTCATAACAAGGAGGTTTTTTTTCAAAGCATGAATTGATTGCAGAAATTTCGATTTATCTTTGAACAACGTTCTTAAAATCAATCCAATCTTACCTTTTTCAATGCCCGGATGGTGAAACTGGTAGACACGAAGGACTTAAAATCCTTTGGCCATTGCGGCCATGCCGGTTCGATTCCGGCTCCGGGTACTCTTACATAACGCTAATAATCTATTATTCTGATTATTAGCGTTTTTCATTTGTAAGTTTTGTCAATAGAATGTCAACCTAATATTTAACAGAACCAAAATCACATTGTTTTTTCACTCATAGAATCTCTATCTGAAAGAACGTCCGGATTATACAGTCTATGCCGATCCTGTTTAACCGCCCTTAAAAGAATGCTAAAGAGCAGGTTCACAAGAATTTATGCTAACAGAGGTAGTGGCCCCGCATAAATTGACGCAAGGTAGTTAAGCTAGTCGGCATAAACATTTGGTTGACTATTTCCCCATAAACTATTTGCCACCTGCAGGACTTTGCTCATAAGGTCCAAGAACAATATTGTGAACCAGTGCGGCCATATCATCAATATCCACCCAGCCACCGCCATCAAGATCCGTTTCAAGGAATCCTACACTACCGGCAATCACAGTAGGTAAAAGAATGTTCATATCATCAAGGTTGATATTCTTTCCATGATCCAGATCTCCCAGGTACAAAGCATAAATACCGGGGGCCATCTTTTTCATAGCTTTCGGTGTTCCACCCGAATTGGTATAGGCCTTTGACAAGTTATCGGTAAAGTTATAGTTGTTTATTGCTCCGGTAAATGATACTGGGGTAGCGCTCCATACAGCCAGACCAGTCCTGGGCAGAATACGGATATAGTAATCAGCTGATAAGGAGTCATTAACAGCAACAGTAGCTGTACCATTCGTGCTCAGCGCCACATCAGTGTATGAAGTAACAACTGCATAAGGAGCTGAAGAAGCATGTAATTCAACCGTTACATGATCGGCTATACCGGTACCATATTCAGGCAAGCCGGTATTTCCATTCATAGTTTCATACATAGTACCTGCAGGAGGAGCTACTCCGCCCCTTGATAACATCAGACCTTCCAGGAAAACTTTCAGGTTCAGCATCTTGTCGGGTGGATTTAAAATAGGATTTAGCAGATTATTGGTTGTATGCGATGCCGGAACTGTTACATCAACTGGTACTCCGGCCACATAAGCCTGAAGTATGGAAGGCCAGGAAGGAGGGTAGGCTAGAGACCATAAGAGGTTTGCCTGCGAAGAAGCAACAAAAGCTGACGAACAGGTAACCCTTACCCTGGCATACCTGGTTCCCTGGCCTGTGTTGGAAATAATAGTTCCTGACCCGGGACCCGGGTAAGCATTGCCTGTGATCTCAATCGTATTGTTTGGCGATGAAGCGGTTATTGAAATGTTAGCTGCTGTAGGTTGCTGAAGTGGAACCAGTTGAGATGAACCGGGTACAATACTGGCCGTTATGGTTGCGCCCCCCGGAATAATTCCGGAATCAATAAAGACTCCAACCTGTATTTGAGCCAGTTCGAATGGAATTGTACCCGTACGAAGCAGGTAAATATCAAATTCATAATTACGGTCATCAACCTGAACATCATTTCTCAACTCACTCAGATAAGTAGGATTGGGCAAATTGACGGTCATCTTAATGGTATTTGATGTTGCTGTAGAAGCGGTAATGCAAGTGAGCGTGGTTGTCATAACCACATGCACCTGTTCGCCGTTAACAGGAATATATGAGTAAGTTGATCCGGTTCCCACATTACTGCCATTTACCATCCACTGGTAAGCAGCTGTGCCACCATTAACCGGTGTTGCGGTGAACGTCACAGTTGTGCCTGTAATTACCGGGTTGCTACTGGCTACAATACTAACTGATGGTGTAACCGGATTGGCTACTGACATATTCAAAGTGTCTGAAGTAGCCGTTGTGCTGGTAACACAAGTAAGTGTTGAAGTCATCACAGCATAAACGGCATCATCATTAGCAGGTATATAAGTGTATGTAGCGCCTGAAGTTTTTAATACACCATTCACAAACCATTGATACGTCGGAGATCCGCCATTTACAGGTGTTGGTGTGAAAGTTACCGAGGCACCACTGCATACACCGTTTGCACCTGGGGCAATGGTTACAGCTGGTGTAACAGGGTTCGTTACTGCCATATTCACCGTGTTCGAAATAACTGTGGCAATGGTTACACAAGGGAGTGTTGAAGTCATCACAGCATGAACGGAATCACTATTAGCAGGTGCATAAGTATAAGTAGCACCTGAAGTTTTGAATATGCCATTCACAAACCATTGATATGTCGGAGATCCGCCATTTACCGGTGTTGGCGTGAAAGTTACTGAAGTACCGCTGCATACACCGTTTGAACTTGCAGCAATAGTTACATTTGGAACAAGAGGTGTGGTTGCCGTAATGACAGCGCTTCCTGTCATCGTGCTGGTAAGGGTTGATAAATCCGGGCAAGTCCTTATTCCGGTTACAGTGTAGGTACCTGCAAGCTGATTGCCGAAACTTATTGCAGCGCCTGTACCGGCAACAGTAGGAATCTGGGCAATGGCATTTTTGTATAAGGTATAGACGACATCGCTTTCTGAACCTGACAAACCAACTAAACTCCCTGTTGGACTGGTAGCCGGGCAATATGCAGCAGTACCCGTAACTGAGAATGTATTGGTTGGATTTATGCAGGCCAGTGGGTTAAGCGGGACATTACCGGTTTGGTTTGAGAAATAGGCCTGATTGGTTGCAGCTATATTTATTCCACCAACATAGGCATTGATGTCAGTTTTATATGGAGTTGCTGTGAATGACCAGGTTAAATTCGGGGTTGTGTTTGCAGCAAAATCAACCGTGTTGGTTAACCTTACCCTTACAATCCTTAAACCGGGAGCTGTCGGGATAAAACATCCGGGTGTTGGTGTTTTTGCCGAAATTTTTATACAGTTCTGAGCAGCGGTAAAAGCAATTGTGTTTGGTTGATTTGATGTAGGTAAACCAGAAGTAGCACCCGCCGATCCACCGGAAAAAGTAGCCGTAACAGTTCCACCATTTTTAATAAGTGGATTTACGGTAATTCCATATTGTGCGCTTGCATATTCAAAGGTAATACCTGCATTGGTTCTGGTAAGCTGGATGTCAAACTCAAAAATTTTGGTTGACACCTGTGCAGCGTTAATCAGCTGGCAGGTATACTCCGGATTTTGTGCATGCACATTAGTGAAGATCAGAATGAATAAAAACATCCATAAACTTCTGAAGAGGAAATTTGCTTTCATAGTTTAATATTTGGGTTTTATATTAATTTTTTTTCTTTTGCTCACCAGATAGAATCATAACTGTAAACAGCGAAATGAGTTTAGTTATTCTTAAAACCGGAGTTTAGGGATAAATAATTCTCTTTTGCTTTTCGCTAAAGTGTTGGCATTAAAATACCACTATTCACAAAACCTGAATTTAGCTTGATACCGAAATGAAACAGGCCAACTCCGTGGAATTGAGTCTGTTCTTGTCTGATACAGATTAAATTCAAACACTTTTGAGGTAATAAAACTTTCATTCCCGGCATCCCATGAATAGGTAGGAGTTTTGATGCACTGATTCCCTGAATAGTTAGACTTACTTTTAAAATAAGCATCAGGAAACCAAATGAAAGTTGTATTCTTCCGTTATTCATGGCCTGGTGGAATAGGTATTAATGACGATGTGATTTTTTTCCGCCAAAAGGCAGGACAGCACCAACAAAAGCAGCAGAGTTGTTGTCAACCAGCCCCATATCCAGTATACCTACACTTCCGTCTCCATTAACATCTTCAGGAATGTAACCTCCTCCAAAGGCTGCTGACTGGTTGTCAACAAGTCCCATGTCGAGTACACCTATTCCCATATCTTGGTCAACATCTCCACAGTAAAATGCAAATACTCCCGCACCCATATCCTTCATATTGTCGCCAAAGGCTTTGTTGGCAGCATTGCTGAAATCATAGGTAATGGTTGATCCGGCAAAGGAAACAGGATTTGCAGTGGATGTTACAATACTGTTGCGGTGCCTTACATAGAGATAATAAGACCCATTATAAATCGCAGGAACCGATGCGGTAAGGCTACCTGTTGTACTCAGGTTCATGTTGCTTAGCGTGTATTCCAGCGCTCCTGTTGTAGAGTTACGCAACTCAACAGTAACCTGGTCAGCTGTGTTACCCGGGAACTGATCAACCACGTTGCCGCCAAGATCAAAGCCCTGTGCCTTGCGCATAGTGCCTGAACTAAGATATAATCCTTCCAGGAAAGCTTTCAGGTTCAGATTCTTGTCAGGCGGGTTAAACTGAGGGTTGTTCAGGTTATACAGATGTGATGCCTGGTTAGTAATAGTAGCAGGTAAACCGCCCATATAAGCCTGAACTACTGTAGGCCAAAAAGGGGGAGGTGCAAATGACCATAAGAGGCCTGCCTGCGATAAAGAAATAAAAGGAGCCGAACAGGTAACTCTTATCCTTGCAAACCTGGTTCCCTGGCCTGTGTTGGAAATAATTGTCCCTAACCCGGGACCCGGGTAAGCATTGCCTGTAATCTTAATTGTATTGTTAGGTGTTGAGGCGGTAATTGAAATATTAGCAGCTGTGGGCTGCTGAAGAGGAACCAGTTCTGATGAACCGGGCACAATACAAGCCGTTATGGTTGCGCCTCCCGGGATGATTCCGGAATTAACATAGATGCCAGCCTGCATTGCAGCCAGTTCGAATGGAATTGTATTTGTATGAAGCAGGTATATATCAAATTCATAATTCCTGTCATTAACCTGAACATCATTTCTCAACTCACACTGATAAGTAGGAGTGGGCAAATTTACGGTCATTGATATGGTATTTGATGTTGCAGTAGGAGCGGTAATGCAGTTGAGCGTGGTTGTCATAACCACATAAACCTCATCGTCGTTAACCGGAATATACGAGTAAGTTGATCCGGTTCCCACATTACTGCCATTTACTATCCACTGGTAAGCAGGTGTGCCACCATTAACAGGTGCTGCTGTGAACGTAACAGTTGTGCCTGCTATTACCGGGTTGCCGCTTGAAACAATACTAACTGAAGGTGTAACCAGAGTGGTTACTGACATATTCATAATGTTTGAAGTGGCCGTTGTGCTGGTAACACAAGTAAGTGTTGAAGTCATCACAGTATAAACTGCATCACCATTTACGGGTGTATAAGTATATGTAGCACCTGAGCTAACTGATATGCCATTCACAAACCACTGATACGTCGGAGATCCACCATTTACCGGTGTTGGCGTGAAAGTAACCGAGGTACCACTGCATACACCGTCTGCACTTGGGGCAATGGTTACAGCTGGTGTAAGATGGTCCGTTACTGTCATATTCACTGCATTCGAAGTTGCTGTGGCACTAGTTAAACATGTATGTGTTGAAGTCATCACAGCATAAACGGCGTCACCATTTGCTGGTGCATAATTATAAGTAGCACCTGAGCTAACTGATACGCCATTCACGAACCATTGAAACGTCGGAGATCCGCCATTAACCGGTGTCGGTGTGAAAGTAACGAAGGTACCACTGCAAACACCGTTTGCACTTGGGGCAATGGTTACCGCTGGTGTAACAGGGTTTGTTACTGTCATATACACCGTATTCGAAGTAGCTGTGGCACTAGTTACACAGTGGAGTGTTGATGTCATCACAGCGTAAACGGTATCACCATTTGCAGGTGCATAAGTATAAGTAGTAGCTGAGCCAACTGATACCCCATTCACAAACCAATCATACGTCGGAGATCCCCCATTTACAGGTATTGACGTGAAAGTAACCGCGGTACCACTGCAAACACCGTTTGCACTTGGGGCAATAGTTACCGCTGGTGTAACAGGGTTTGTAACTGTCATATTCACTGTATTCGAAGTAGCTGTGGCACTAGTTGCACATGGGAGTGATGAAGTCATCACAGCATAAACGGCATCACCATTTGCAGGTGCATAAGCATAAGTAGCACCTGAGCTAACTGATATGCCATTCACAAACCATTGATACGTTGGAGATCCGCCATTCACAGGTATTGGCGTAAATGTAACAGTGGTGCCAATGCAAACACCGTTTGCGCCTGGGGCAATGGTTACTGCTGGTGTAACAGGGTTTGCTACTGTCATATTCACCGAATTCGAAACAGCTGTGGTACTGGTTACACATGGGAGTGTTGATGTCATTATAGCATAAACGGCATCACTATTAGCAGGTACATAAGTATAAGTAGCACCTGAAGTTTTCAATATGCCATTCACAAACCATTTATATGTCGGAGATCCGCCATTTACCGGTGTTGGAGTAAAAGTTACCGTATTACCGTTGCAAATAAGGCTTGCACTTACAACAATAGTTACTTCAGGAACGAGAGGGGTGGTTGCCGAAATAACAGCGCTTCCTGTCATCGTGCTGGTGCGGGTTGATAAATCCCAGCAAGTCCTTGTTCCGGTTACCGTATAGGTACCGGCAAGCTGATTGCCGAAACTTATTGCAGCGCCTGTACCGGCAACAGTAGGAACCTGGGCAACAGCATTATTGTATAAAGTATATATTACGTCGCTTTCTGAGCCTGATAAGCCAACTAAACTCCCTGCTGGACTGTTAGCAGGGCAATATGAGGCGGTTCCGGTAACAGAAAAAGTATTGGTTGGATTCAAGCAGACCGGTGGGTTAAGCCGGGCATTACCCGTTTGATTGGTAAAATAGGCTGGAACTGTTACAACTGTGTACGGCCCGCCAACATAGGCATTGATATCGGTTTTATATGGTGTAGCTGTAAATGACCAGGATAAATCTGGCGTATAACTACCAAAATCAACCGTATTGATTAACCTGACCCTTACAACCCTTACACCTGGAGCGGTCGGAATAAAACATCCTGTTGCTGCTGCTTTTGCCGAAATTTTTATACAGTTCTGAGCGGTGACAAAACCAATCGAGTTTGGTTGATTTGATGCAGGCAAACCAGAAGTAGCGCCCGCTGATCCACCGGAAAAAGTAGCCGTAACGGTTCCACCATTTTTAATAAGCGGATTTACGGTAATTCCATATTGTCCGTAAGCATATTCAAAGGTAATACCTGCATTGGTGCTGGTAAGTTGGATGTCAAACTCAAAGATTTTGGTCGACACCTGTGCAGCATTAATCA
>JANXXZ010000120.1 GCA_025350385.1 Bacteroidales bacterium | reverse complement strand
CTTTGCTTGACTAACATGAGTGAAAAGAAGAACATACCAGGCAACCGCCTTTCAGATCGCTTACCGGTTCATAAATCGGACGAGGGCATCTGGGACAGTATTTCTTCCCGTCTTGATGTAATCAATGCAGAGGAGGTATACCAAGAGAAACTTGCCAACCTGCCTGTGCATCGTGCCGATGAATCAACCTGGCCGATGATTCTCAGTCGATTGCAACGAGCCAGTTTTTTGAAAAAAGGAAGTTTCACCCTGCTTGCTGTAGCCGCGAGTCTTCTTTTATTTTTCTCTATTTTCAAATCACCGGAAACCAAGCATGATTCTAAACCTGCTCTCGCAGTTTCACCTGGAATCAAACCGGCAAGTCCATCAGGAATGCAAAATACTATTTTAGACTTGCCTGTTGCTCAGTCAGAAGGGTCTCACGGAATCCTTTCAGAAAAAGCTATTCCTGTAATTAAAAGAGGTAACTCTTACACACATATCCATTCTCCTGTAATGGCTGAAAATCCCGGATCCCGTAACCTGAATACGACATTAAATAAAAAGATCGACAACCGGTCCGATATCACTCAGTTATTGGGGCGGACAACAATCCTGCTCAGTAGTAGCCGGATTCAGAAAAATACAGTTCCTTCGGGCAGAATATTTGTTCCCCCTGTAATTCCCCAGTCAATAGCCAAATCATACACTCCTGATCCTTACGATCCTGAAAGGAAAAAGGGAAGCAGTTTTGCATTGTCAGCCAATTATTTACCGGAAGCGATCGGAAACGGAAACGGCACTTCGGTATTTCACAATTTCGGGCTGCTGGCCAGTCTGGGAACAAAAAATACGCGCTTCCAATCGGGTATCGGCATGGCGTATAATACGGAGCACCTGGTTTATGATGTGAATTATACCCAGTATATTCCGATCACTGCTCCAAAGCCGGGCACAAACACTGATACAACTACGTTGATGGCCTTTGAACGGACATCGGAACTGGAAGGAACCGAACGGCATCAATACCTTACTTACGATCTTGGAGTTGGCAGGAAATTATTCAGCCTGGGGAAAATGACCACCTGGGTGAACAGCGGGGCCGGAGTAGCTGTAAAACTTGACCGTACAAGTCTGCGAGAAACCACTATCAAAACTATAACGTATAATGCAAACTCAGCCATAAATAATATAGACCTGGGAATTCCTAATTATAACGCATTCAATATCAATATTATGGCTGGGCTGGATTTCACTTACCAGATAATGAACCATCTAAGTCTTTCCTTTGCTCCTACATCGCGGTATTATCTGAAACCGGTTCTGGTTAAGAACGGTTCATCCACTGATTCCTTCACGCTTGGCTTTCGGTCAGGGATGAAGTTTGATTTCTGATCCATAGCAGCCACAGAGCCAGCGATTGGATTTTTGTAAACCTTCTTTTTATTTTTGGTTTTACTGAACCTGTCAATACAAGTAATGATTCTTTGCGATTATATTGCAACATACTGAAAAACAATTACTACCTTTTATAATTCTTCTATATATCATTCAATAGATATGATAATCAAGCTGCCTGAACACACCTGATCTGCTAATTTGTTCTATATTTATACAGCAAGAGATTGGGATTAGTCAGTTTCTTAAATCCTGATCTCCATAAATGTGCTAACATTATTTCCTTGCTTTTCGCAATACTATTAAGTATATTTGTGCTTAATATTTCCCTTTTTCTTTAAAACCGGAATTGATGAAGAAAATATTAGCTGCTGTAGATTTTTCGGACCTGGCTACCCTGGTGCTGGATTATTCTGCCAGGCAAGCTTTAGCCTTTAACAGTGAAGTTTTTATCCTGCATGTTGAACCTATTGCACCTCCTTTCATAGGGAATGAAATGAGCCCGCCTATATTACCCGATCAGCGCATAGAAGAAGTACAACGCATCAACGATGACCTGAAAGCTATGGTTCAGTTTCTGCAACAGAAAGGAATAAAAGCCCGCTATGAATTCCAACAGGGTTCAATTGTGGATACTATTGTTGAAAAAGCCAGTACTTTTAATGCCGATCTCATTATTCTGGGTGCTCATAATCATGGAATCCTTTACAGGGCTTTTATCGGCAGTATCAGTTCGGGTGTGCTTAAAATAAGTTCATGTCCTGTAATGGTTATTCCCGAAAAATAATCAGGGTTTTTTACCCCTGCCGGGCTGATTCCCCAGTAACCTGGCAACCAGTTTATCCTCCCCGATTTTTGTTAATTTATTCTGTATCCAGCTTCGGTTTTCATTTTTATACCAGAAGAAGAAACGACGCTGATCAAGCTTTTCTTCCTTGGTTCGTGCTGTATAAATACGTTCCCCGGTAAACGGGTGAATTCCTGAATAATAAATAACACTTGCCAGGGTCATTGGCGTCGGAGTAAAATCCTGCACCTGTTCAAGTTGAAAGCCCAATTCCTTGGTTTCAACGGCAAGGTTTGCCATGTCCTTTAATTCACTTCCAGGGTGGCTTGAAATGAAATAAGGGATAAGTTGCTGGTTCAGTCCCAGTGAACGGTTTATACCATCAAAATCCTTCCGGAACTGGTGAAACAACCGGAATGATGGTTTCCGCATGAGAGCCAGGACACTGTCGGATGTATGTTCAGGAGCCACTTTTAACCTGCCCGAAACATGGTGGCCAACCAGTTGACGGGTATATTCCTCCAGTCCAAACCGTCCGGAATCATCAGGACTTCGGCCAGTGAGCATGTCGTAACGAACACCGCTGCCAATAGTAACCTTTTTGATTCCCGGAATGTTGGCGGCTTTCTTGTATAATTGGGTCAAAGGCTTATGATCGGTATTTAGATTCTTACAGATGGAAGGGAAAAGGCAGGATGCCCTGCTGCACCTGGCACAGATCGAAAGGTCAAAGCCCTGCATACAGTACATGTTAGCGGATGGTCCGCCAAGGTCAGATACATGTCCTTTGAAATCAGGCATACGGGTGATTGCTTCCACTTCGTTCAGGATGGAATTTTCGGAACGGCTCGCAATGAACTTTCCCTGGTGAACGGAAAGGGTGCAAAATGCACAACCTCCGAAACATCCCCTGTGAAGAGTTACCGAATGACGGATCATTTCATATGCCGGAACAACTCCCCGTTTTTTGTATTTGGGATGCGGTAAACGCGTGAACGGAAGATCGTATATGGCATCCAGTTCGGGGGAACCTATTAGCGGAAAAGGAGGATTGACCACGACCATTTTGTCACTCGTAGACTAAACCAGCTTTTTTGCAGAAGCCTTATTTGATTCCTGCTCAATAGGTTTGAACGATTGCGAAAACGCCAGTTTGTCCGAAACACAGGTTTCGAAAGATGGCAGACTGATCCACACCTCCTTTCCTTTCAGAAGATCGACCCCTGCTTTTTCAATGACAAAAGCAGTTTGTGGCAGGTCGGTGAGTGAACTAATTGCTTCGCCCGAAGCTAACCGGTTCAGGACCATTCGTATGCCCTGTTCGCCCATGCCATAGATTAGCAGGTCAGCCTTGCTGTCGATGAGTATCGAAGGTTTCAATGAATCGCTCCAGTAGTCATAATGAGTAAGCCTGCGCATGGAGGCTTCGATTCCTCCTATTATTACCGGGACATCCGGGTAGATCCGTTTCAGAATAGTTGTGTACACTACGGTCGCATAGTCAGGACGAAATCCTGCAACGCCACCCGGAGTATAGGCATCGTCGCTGCGAATACGTTTGTTCGCGGTGTAATGATTCACCATCGAGTCCATATTACCAGCAGCTACCGCGAAGCAAAGCCTGGGCTTCCCGAATTTCCGGAAATCACGGAGGTCATCCTGCCAGTTTGGCTGCGGGACCAGTGCAACCCTGAATCCTGCATCTTCAATCACCCGCGCAATTACGGCATTTGCGAAAGCCGGGTGGTCCACATATGCATCGCCGGTAACAAGCACAACATCCACATCATCCCAGCCACGGGACAACATCTCGTCGCGGGTAATGGGAAGCCAGGAATTGAGGGGAAGCTGATCCATCGGGTGGTTGAAAACTTTTGCAAAGATACGTATTGACTGAATATCCGTTATCTTTGTTTTTCCTGAACGCTCGGGTTGAAGGGATCTTTACAATCCAAGAATTATGAATGAATTCTCCGGGTCACAAGTTGATCAGTTCAGGATACGTCCTGCTGATGACAGCGATGTAAAATTAATCCTGCAGTTTATTACCGAACTGGGCGTATATGAAAAGCTGATGCATGAAGTGGTCGCCACCGAAGAGAAACTCCGGGATTCGTTATTCAACAGAAGGATGGCCGAAGTCATTATAGCAGAATACAATGGTAAACCCATAGGTTTTGCTTTGTTTTTTCACAATTATTCAACCTTTTTGGGTCAAGCCGGAATTTATCTTGAAGACCTTTATATAAAGCCTGAAATGAGAAGAAGGGGTTTCGGGAAAACCATGCTGTCTTACCTTGCAAAGCTTTGTATCGAAAGAGGATGCGGAAGGTTCGAATGGGCCTGCCTCGATTGGAATGAATCCTTTATCCGTTTTTATAAAGCTCTTGGCGCCACTTCACTGGATGACTGGCCTGTTTACAGGCTTCCCGGAGATAAACTGAAACAACTGGCTGATAATCAATAAACAACAAATCGATAGTTGATGCAGATAAAGGAATTTTACGATTATGTGATTATCGGGTCCGGCTTTGGAGGCTCCGTTTCGGCTCTTCGCCTGGCCGAAAAAGGCAATTCTGTGCTGGTAATTGAAAAAGGTAAAAAATTCGACTCCGGCGACTTTTCCAAAACAAACTGGAACCTGCGCAAATGGCTTTGGGTACCCGGGTTGAAATTTTTCGGGATACAAAAACTAACATTTCTCAGGCATATAAGTGCCCTGAGTGGCGTGGGTGTAGGCGGTGGCTCCCTTGTATATGCTAACACACTTCCACGACCTAAATCACCTTTCTTCACTCATGGTTCGTGGGTTGGTCTTGCAGATTGGGAGACGGAACTTGCACCTTTTTACGAGACAGCCTGGAAAATGCTGGGAGCATCTGTTAATCCGTTGCTGGCCGAAAGTGATCTCGCCATGCAGAAACTGGCTGCACAAATGAATAAATCCGCCCAGTTCTCGCCTACGACTGTAGCTATTTACTTTGGCAAACCGGATGTGACCGTAAAAGACCCGTACTTTGACGGCAAAGGCCCCGACAGGACAGGATGCATCCATTGCGGCGCCTGCATGACCGGTTGCCGGCATAATGCAAAAAACACCCTGGATAAAAATTACCTTCACCTGGCTCAGCAGCTTGATACAACTATCCTGGCTGAACATCAAGTCACCTCAGTAGAACCCCTGGATCCTGAAAACGAAGGCTATGAAATAAGTTACAGGAAGTCAACTGCCTATTTTGCGCACACTAAAACTATAAAAGCCAGGGGCGTAATATTTGCCGGGGGCGTTTTGGGAACAGTTCCTTTATTGTTACGGCTCAAAAAGACAAGCCTGCCCGGGTTGAGCCCCAGGGTAGGCGACATGATCCGAACCAACAATGAAGCGCTGATCTATACAACAACTACGGATAAAAACCTCGAATTAAACAAGGGTATTGCCATTGGTTCAATCCTTGAATTTGACGAAAACAGCCATTTAGAACCCGTCCGTTACGGCCAGGGATCGGGCTTCTGGAGAATGACTATGGTACCCATGGTTAGTGATCGGAATCCGGTACTCAGAGTCCTGAAGCTTATTGCTTTGCCGTTTAAATCCCCTTTAAGCTGGCTTAAGGTATTCTTTGTCCGCGATTTTGGCAGGAGCAGTACAGTGCTGCTTTTCATGCAACACCTCGACAGTACGCTGCAGCTGAGGGAAGGACTTCTCGGCATAAAATCCAAACTGGAAAAGGGCAAAGCCCCCACTCCTTTTATCCCTGAAGCTCACCAGTTTGCGCGTGATTTCTCGGCCTTAATAAAAGCCAAACCGCGGATCATGGTAAATGAAGCTATAGCAGGAATTCCATCAACTGCTCACATACTCGGGGGAGCCTGTATGGGCCGAACTGCCGAAGAGGGTGTGATTGACATTAATAACAAGGTTTTCGGGTATGAAAACATGTATGTTTTTGACGGATCGATGATTTCGGCCAACCCTGGTGTAAATCCATCACTCACAATCACCGCTATTGCGGAAAGAGGAATGAGTAAAATTGCAAGCAAAAACGGGTCAGTTTGATCTTCTTAAAATTAGTTCCGGGTGCCAGGTGCCAAAATATAGCTAACGGAACGTGGAACACAGAACGCGGAACATGGTACAATTCAATCGGAGCTATGTTTTATTGAACAATAACACGAAAAATGAATATCCCTGCCATAGTCAGTAATCAGCGGATCTTTTTCAAAAGCCATATTACTAATGATATCGCTTACCGGAAAGCATCGTTAAGAAAACTTCTTGAAGAACTGATTAAGCGTGAGCAAGACATTGCAGCTGCAATGCACAACGATTTCAGAAAGCCCGAATTTGAGTCAGTAATGACTGAAACAGGTATCGTACTGGCTGAGCTGAAAATGGTTCTCAGGAAACTGAAATCATGGTCGAAACCCCGCAGCGTTTTACCTGTACTTGTGAATTTCCCCTCCTCCTGCAAAATATACAAGGAACCTTACGGAACCACGCTTATCATTGCACCCTGGAATTACCCGTATCAACTCGTTTTTTCTCCTTTAATAGGAGCTGTCGCTGCCGGTAACACGGTGGTAATAAAACCTTCGGAACATACAGCGTATACCAGCAGGGTTATTTCCGAAATAATAACGAAGGTTTTTGATCCGGGTCATGTATGTGTTGTTCAAGGAGATGCAATTGTTACCGAAGAACTGCTTAAGGAACAATGGGATTATATCTTTTTTACAGGGAGTAACAGGGTTGGTAAAATAGTGGCTAAAGCCGCAGCGGTGCATCTGACTCCTGCCACGCTCGAACTGGGCGGTAAATCACCCTGCATTATTGATGAAACGGCAAATATTAAACTGGCTGCTAAAAGGGTTATCTGGGGGAAATTTGTTAATAATGGTCAAACCTGCATTGCCCCCGATTACGTGCTGATTCATGAAAGCGTAAAAAGTGATTTTATAGAACAATGCAAAGTCGAAATTGTACAATTCTACGGTGAAGATGCAGAAAGTTCAGCTGATTACTGCAGGATCATCAATGAGCATAATTTTGAAATATTACAAAAGCAACTCGTTGGCCAGAAGGTTCTTATAGGCGGGAACACCAATAAAAAAGAACTCTATTTTTCACCAACCCTACTCGACAATCCCGGCCTGGACACAAAAGTGATGCAAGCTGAAATTTTCGGCCCCATCCTCCCGATTATTGGTTATACTACTGAAAATGAAATTGATGTTATTATTGAGTCTTTTGAAAAGCCGCTTGCTTTGTACATCTTTTCAAACCATGGTAAGTTTATCCGGCATATCATTAAAAATCATTCCTTCGGTGGGGGAACCGTCAACGATACCCTGGTGCATTTTGCCAATCACCGACTGCCCTTCGGGGGAGTAGGATTCAGCGGGGTCGGCTCCTACCACGGGAAACATTCATTCGATACGTTTTCATCCGAAAAAGGAATTACAACACGTTACTCCTGGCTGGATATACCTGTGCGGTATGCCCCCTATGACAATAAACTGAAGGTATTGAAACTATTCATGAAATGGTTTACCTGAGCCAAACAAAACAGGCTACTGCTATATAAACCGGCATTTCCTTAGAAACCAGAAACGGCAGTCGAAGGGCATTTCAAAACCTATATCTATCTCAATACAAACGGGACAACAGTAGCGATAATTCCTGTAAACAATACAACCATGATAAAAAGGTTGTATCGTACATTATAATTGCTCAGCAGTGATTTGTCATAATATTTGTCGACATTCTGATCTTCATACATTCTCAGCAAACCGCTGATCAGTTTCATCCGGGTTTGCTTCCCCTTTATGAGACCAAAGATCACAACGATATTGACCAGCAGCAGGAGCGCCACAAAAATAAACATGACGATAAGCTGCGAATTGTCGGTTCTCGATTTTTCCACCATTCCTGAGTTGATTGCAAGTGTCAGCAGGTTCAGGAATATTGCAGCCAGGATAAAGATGATATCCGTTTTGGTATTCTGCTGCAATTCAGAGGTAATGTGATTATGAACATGTTCAATCATGGCTTAAGGGATTAAGGTTAAATGTTAAAGATGTTTTTG
>JANXXZ010000103.1 GCA_025350385.1 Bacteroidales bacterium | reverse complement strand
TTTTGCTTTCGGGAGAATATACCTACGGTGTCCGTTCAAAGGCTATTCTGAGCTACCGTTTTCCTTCGAACATGCAATTTGAACTGTATTATGCCCAATATGAGAAGGGTCAGAAGGCAATCAACTATAACTATCTCCAGGAACGCAAAGCTGTATTTTCAGTCCCTTTGAGGGCAAAAACATTTTCGGCTTTTACAAGGTTTACATTTAATCAGATCATCCTCCCTGAATCGAAATATACCACGGGTGAAATGCTGTTATCGGGAGCTATGTACGGGGTCAGCGCCAACCTCACCACTTATGGCATGTTCGTAAATCCCAACAAACCCTATGTTTACAGCAACCTGGCGCTTTCATTCGGGCTGCCGGCAGCGTTTGTGCTGATTCCCCAGGCTCAGTATGAATACAACAACCAAAAACTGATTTCACTGAAATGCGGCCTGGAAAAGCATGTGTTTAAGAATGGTTTTTTTAATGTCTCCTATGAACAAAACTTTAAAAACAAAATCCGGAATATTGAATTCGGTTTCCGCTACGACCTGTCCTTTGTACAGGCAGCATTTACCGCAAGGCAGACCAATAGCAGCACTATGTTCACCGAATCGGCAAGGGGTAGTTTGATGGTTGATCGCAAGTCGCATTACCTGCATGCCGGAAACCGAACCAGTGTGGGCAAAGGAGCCATAGTTATCATTCCATATCTTGACCTCAATTGCAATGGAAAACGTGATGCCGATGAACCACGGGTTTCAGGGCTCAATATTCATATCACAGGCGGAAGGATAGAATTTGACGAAAATGACACAACCATCCGCATCTTTGATCTCGAACCCTATGCTTCATATATTATTGAGTTTGACAGGAACAGCTTCGAAAACATATCCTGGCAGCTGAGGTATAAAAACATGAAGGTAACCGTCGATCCTAACCAGTTCAAACTTGTTGAAGTTCCTATTTCGGTATTTGGTGAAGCTTCTGGAATGGTATACTATAAAGGATCAGGGAGCCAGAAGGGCCTGGCACGGGTTATTATCTGTTTCTATAATAAAGCCGGCAAACTTGTCGGGAGGACACTCTCCGAATCGGACGGATATTTCAGTTTCCTCGGATTACCACCCGGAAATTACATCACAAGGATTGATACAACCCAGCTGCGTAAGATCAATATGGTATCCACACCGGTTTCAATTCCGATAACCATTACCAGTATGCTTGATGGTGATGTAAAGGATGACCTGCAATTCACACTCAACTCCCTGAAACAGGAACCGGTTGATACTAACGCAGTTGCTAAGGTTGAAATCCCAAGGAATACGGCTAAGATCGAAGCGATAACAAAACCCGTTTCGGATGTCGCTATACCCAACCAACCCGGAAATACGCGTTACATTGCCAAGTATTATGAGGCCAATCCGTTGTCAGGAACCTATGCCATACAGATAGGGGCATTCAGCAAGGTCGAAAACGCGCTGAAGGCCTGGGAACGTCTTATTTTAGTTCTAGGAAAGGATGTGATCATCCTTAAGGAAGGTGGCTTCTACAAGGTTATGTTACCTGGGTTTGACGAGTATGGCAAGGCAAAGGCCTTCCTCCCGCTTGTCAAGATCAGGGGGTACGAAGATGCGTTTGTATTCAGAATTAATGAGGTTTCAGGTATGGTTTACCTCAGGACACCCGGCAGTCAGAAAGGCCTTGGAGACGTTGTCATCAATTTCCTTGACCAGGGCGAAAAGATCCTGGGGACGACACTAACGGATCCGGAGGGTCATTTCAGCTTCCTCGGTTTACCCATCGGGCGTTTTACAGCCGAAATTGATACAATCCAGATGCAAATGGTAAATATGGAATTCACACCAGCAAGTATTCCATTTGAATTTGAACGTACCCAGAACAGCAAGGTAAATAATAACCTCGAATTTAACCTGAGAAGCTTATACTCAGAGGCAGTTGCACAAAAAGCAACAGAACCGGCAGCTCAGAAAAAGAGTGAAATCGCAGGAAACATTATACCACGAAAGGATCTGGTTAAGGCTAAACCTTCTGTTACCTTGCCTTCCCAGCCGGAAAAACCGATAAAACAGGCAGATGCCAAGAGTATCATACTGTTACCCGGGAACTATGTCATCCAGGTAGGCGCATTTACGGATCATGGAAACGCGCTGAAGACAAGGAACCGGCTTATTGATGCGCTGGCAAAGGATGTCTTTATTATTGAGGATGAGGGACTCTTCAAGGTCATGGTCACCGGATTTATGGAGAGAGAAAAGGTAGAAGCATTCCTTCCGGGGATCAAGGGTAGGGGATTTGTGGAGGCATTTATTATCAAGATTAAATAGGGCGGATCTATTATGACGGTGATTCGTGGCTGTTGAATGATATTATTATAAAGCTGGGAAACTGGGACAGGAATATGGAATACTGAGTAAGGAGTAAGGAATAAGGAATAAGTAGTACGGAGTCTGAAGTCTGAAATCCGGAGCCAGAAGTCCTTAGTAAAAAGTAAGAAGTCCGGAAACGTTCAGTTAACAGACGCTCTTCGACCCTCGCCTTGTCCCCCTGTACACCTTCATTCAATAAAAAGGAAATATTAACTATTGGACAAAATCAAGAAATCAGAATAATCTCACTCCTGAGATAGCTGGTATTTCTCAATCTTGGCATTCAGTGTGGGGCGTGTAATATCCAGGTAGCCGGCGGCTTCCTGTTTATTCCATTTCAATTCATCCAGCACCCGTTTGATATGGAATTTTTCAAGTTCGGCCAATGTCTTAAATGGCATTTCAGCAGGGGATTCTGCAACCGGTTGGCTGCGGGTGATTAGGGTGATGTTTTCTTTTTCAAGTACATCCGCTTTCGACATCACAATGGCCTGGAGAATGGTATTTTCCAGTTCCCGCACATTTCCCTGCCAGTCGTGTTTCTGTAAAAGTTCTATTACCCCCTCGCCAATCTTGTTTAAATTTTTATTGAAGCGTTTATTCTGTTTATTCAGGAAGTGAATAACAAGGTCGCGGATATCTTCCCTGCGTTCGCGTAAAGGGGGAAGATGGATGGTAAAGACTTTCAGACGGTAGTAGAGATCTTCCCTGAATTTTCCCTGTTTGATAAGTTCTTCCAGGTCTTTATTGGTGGCAGTAATGATCCTTGCTTTCATGGGAATAGTGGTTTCCCCTCCTACTTTCTCAAACTCAAGTTCCTGGATAACGCGGAGTAGTTTTACCTGTGTATTCATTGAAACTTCACTGATTTCATCGAGGAATATGGTTCCTTCGCCAGCCTGTTCAAATTTACCCGCCTTATCGCGTATTGAACCGGTAAAGGATCCCTTTACATGGCCGAAGAGTTCACTCTCGAGCAATGATTCCGTTAATGCACTGCAGTTCACAACCACCAGGGGGTTATCACGTGTAATACCCGAGAAATGAATAAGCCGGGCAATCAGTTCCTTACCGGTTCCGGTTTCTCCCTGGATCATCACATTCACCTTGTTCATCGAAATACGGCCGATGTTCTTGAAGATGTTTTTCATCTGGGGAGTTTTCCCGACCAAAAGGTTATCGACAAGAACTGAGGAAATATCTTCAGGAATGATGTTTTGGAGGTTGTTACTCACCTTAAGTAATTCCAGGGCATCACGCACTGCGGTCTTTAACTGGGAAGGATTTATCGGCTTTTCGAGGTAATCGAAAGCCCCCATCTGGATCGATTTTATGGTCAGTCCGACATCCCCGAAACCTGTAAGCAGGATTACCGGCAGGTTGTGCCTGAATTTGTGGATTTCAGAAAGAAGTTCCAACCCGTTAAGACCAGGCATCAGATAGTCAGTAATTACTACATCCGGATTTTCTTTTTTGACAGCAGCCAGGCCTTTTTCACCATCAGTTGCTTCAACTAATTTATAACCTTCCTTGTTAAGGGTGTCTTTCATCAACACACGGTTCCATTCGTCATCATCAATAATCAGTATTTTATTCATGGTTCAGTGTTTTTCCCGATTTGATCAGTATACGTGTAGTTTTCCAATGCATATTCCAGAGTAGTAAATGAGTGTTTCCACCTGTAGTACAAATATATAGATTATTGCGACTTCAACCCAGCTGCTGTTATATTTAACATGGAGAAACTTGGGTCATCCATCTGTGTGTGTGTGTGTGGCGAATAATGGGTACCGGCGCTGAGCGCTGAGTGCTGAGTGCCGGGTGCCGGGTGCCGGATTCAAAATTATTTCTGCTAATCTCACCCTTGCTTTATCACTCCTTCACCCTATCAGGCCATCGCTCCCTCGCTCCATTACTCCCTAGCTCCCACGCTCCCTCTCTCCCTCTCCCTCACTCCATCGCTCCCTCACTCCCTCACGCCCTCGCTCCATCGCTCCTTCACTCTTCGCTCCTCGCCTGCTCCTTGTCTCCCCGTCCCCTTGTCCCCTCAATTCCACTCAATTTTGCAGTCTACTTAGCCATCACTTTAAACTCCGTCCGCCTGTTTTTAGCTCGGCCTTCGGGAGTATCATTGGTATCAACCGGCATTGATTTACCATACCCTTTATAGGTCAGCCGACTTTTATCGATACCATTGGCTACCAGGTAGCTGAACACTGAATTAGCCCGGTTCTGCGACAATTCAATATTATGCAATTCGGTGCCGACATTATCGGTGTGGCCGCTTATTTCAATTTTCATTCCGGGGTTTTTATTCAGAAACGCCAGCAACTTATCTAATTCAGCCTTCGAATCCGGTTCAAGGTCAAATTTATCTGTTTTAAAAAAGATATTGTGTAACACCACTTTTTCTCCAACCTGCAACGGTTGCATAGGAACATCCAATTGCAGGGGGTTGCTGCGATCGCTGTTCTTTTGAACACTAAAATTCATAGAATAAAAAAGGTAGCCGGAACAGGAAACATTGAGCGCATAATCCTTATCAACCGGGAGGGAAAGGATAAATTCGCCATTTACAGCATCGGAACTGGAATTTACCACTGTTTTGCCCGACTGCATATCAATGAGTTCAAAACCTGCGGCCAGCGGGTGTTTGTCGTTATTATCAAATACTTTTCCTTTTACATAGGATACAGGAGCTGGCCGTGCTTCTTTAGGAAGCTCAAACCGGTAGATATCCGTGTTGCCAAATCCGCCCTCCTTTGCACTTGAAATATAGGCGGCGTCGCCCCCTGGATTGATTACCAGGTTTATCTCATCATTTTTAGTATTCACTGGGTAACCGAGATTAACAGGCTTTGAAAAGTTTCCGGCAGAATTCATCCTTGAAACAAAAAGGTCGGCGCCACCCATCCCAGGGTGACCTGCTGATGAAAAGTACAAAGTCCTACCATCCTGGTGGATGAACGGGGCCATCTCGTTGGCTGAAGTATTGATAGAATCGCCCAGGTTCTCCGGTGCGCTCCAGGAACCGTCAGGCTGAAGTATACTCTTATAGATGTCGGAACCACCAAAACCGCCTTTCCGTGTACTCACAAAGAAGAGTGTCCGGCCATCGGCCGCGAGACACGGTTGCGAATCCCAGGCCGTGGAATTAATGTGAGGTCCAAGGTTTTGTGGCTCACTCCAGGAGTTTCCCCTGCGGTGCGAAACGTACAGGTCGCAGCTCCCATAGGAATCACGGCGGCTGCAACAGGTCATGAACAACGACATTCCATCGGGCGAAAGGCATAAAGCGCCCTGGTTTCCCTGCGAATTGACGGGAGGTTCCATTTCGAGGGCAAGAGTCCATTCACCGGCAAATTTCCTCGAGCTGAAAAATCGTTCATTTTCACCGGGGCTGATTCCTTTACGGGTAAAAAGCATCTGCTCTTCATCCATCGAGACTGAATTAATATATTCAAATCCTTCGGTATTTATTTTCGGTCCCAGGTTAACCGGGTTAAAAGGAACCGGGTGTTTCATCAGCTCCGACCGCACATCGCATAAGCGGATATTCCGTTCAGCTTTCTGAATTTCAACCTGGCTTTTTGGACGATAGGTGAGATAAGTGATATAGTTCTTTTTAGCATCCGGAAAACGCTCCAGCTCAAACTGCAGATTTGCCATGATGTAATACACCGGTGGAAACGAGGCAGAATCAATAGCCACGGCCCTGGTATAGGCTGCAATGGCCTCAACAGGTTGTTTCAGGTCGTAATACATATCGCCCAGCAACAGGAAGGCATCCAGGTAGTCAGGATCTTCCTTCAGCACTTCCCTCACCTGCTTCATTGCCTGGAGGTAATCACGGTGTCCGTACGACTGTTCTGCTTTTTCGAAAAGACGGTCAGCCTTGCTGTTTTTATCCGCCTGGGCAAGGACTGATCTTACCGGGAATAAGAATATTATCAGAAGGGTACAATAATAAAATGTTCTCATACTAGGCTTAATTGAGAAACGAAATTAAGAAAGTTTCAGGCTGTGGCAGCTTAATGCTAAACGAATTCCATCAAATTATATATTTAATAACACAATAGCTATTTAAGAAGTATAGAATTGATAAATTTGGCAATTATTAGTAAGACAAATCTGCCCTACTGCACAACCAACAAATGAAGCTCCTCAGTACTGTTACCCTCTCAGTTTTCTTATTCTTAACCCTTGAATCAATTTCAGCCCAGGAAGTTAATACCGGATTTGACAAGATTTATGGACTTGATCCCAAATTATATAACGGTGAAATATACAAATACTTCCTCCGTTCCGATACCAAAGGGAATCAATACCTGGCAGGACCCGGTTTTACTGAAGGCTCGGTGATTATCAAAGGTGTTACCTATGATCATCTTCAGCTCAACTATGATGTCTTTAATCAGCTGGTTCTTTTGAAATACGATAATCCACTAAGCACCAATAATATTATCTCTCTGTCAAAAGCATGGCTTGTGGGATTCAGCATGGGAACAGCCAACTTCGAAATGATCCGCTTCCAGGATACATCCCTGCGAATCTGCCAGGTGCTGGGCAAAGGTAAATTCCGGCTTTTATACTACTGGACCAAAGAACAGAAGATTGACTTTTACTATTATACACCTTTCTACGTTTTTTTACCACCCAAAAAAGAGATGTTCCTGGAAATTGGTTCCGAACACAGGAAATTCAGGAACAACAGGAACTTTCTTTCCGCATTCGATCCTTCCATACAGGTATCCATTAAGAAATACATGCGGCTTAACAAGATCGACACCAAAAAAGCCGATGATAAAACCATGCTTGAGCTGATAACCTTCTGCAATACTTTATATTAGTGACAACAGGAATTCTCTTACTTCAACTCATTTTACTCGGATCTCCCGCCAAGGAAAACGGACCCGAACAGAAAATATCATGTCACCTTTCAAACGCTACTTTCATCGAGTTTTGCCAGGTTATTAAGCAGGAAACGGGTGTTACGGTCTATTACCAGGAAGCCTGGGTAAGCCAGGTTAAGGTTACCCTTGATGCAGACAGCATCAGCATCCTGGCTGCTGTAACTGAGGCATTGAAAGGTACCAATCTCAGGGTTTCTGCCTGGCACAACAGCCTGGTGATTTCACTTAACGAAAATCTACTTACTCAGCTTCCTGATTTCGAACGTCTTAACCATAAAACCATCCCCGAAACCACAAAAGCCAAAACAACCACCGAAAGTGAAGACCGGTATATTACAGGCAGGAAATCAGATGTAACTCAAACCATCCGGATAGGGAAACCCGGGCTGGCCAGGAACGGTGTAAAAGCATCGATACAGGGACGCATTATTGAAGAGGAAACAGGGGAACCTGCTATTGGCGCCACTATGTTTATCACCGAAACCAAAACAGGAGCGGTAACTGATCTGAACGGCTTTCTGACCATAGTTTTACTCCCGGGGAAATATAATGCCCTATTCGAGCATGTAGGATTGCAAAAGAAAAAATACCAGTTCGAGGTGATTTCCGACGGTGATTTCACGATCAGCATGAAAAGAGCGATCATCCAGATGAAGGAAGTGGTTGTTTATGGCGACCGCCAGATGAGCATGAAACTAAAGGACCCAGGGCTGGAAAAACTTTCAGTCAAATCAATCCGTGAGATACCCATGATGATGGGTGAACGCGACATCCTTAAAATATCACAGATGTTACCCGGAATAGTAAGTGTAGGAGAAGGCTCGGCAGGGATAAACGTCCGCGGCGGCAGTTCCGACCAGAACGCTTTCTATATTAACAAGATCCCAATTTTCAATACTTCACACCTTTTCGGCTTTTTCCCCTCGTTCAACGCGGATATCATCAAGGACTTCTCAATTTACAAAGGACACATACCGGCACAATACGGCGGACGGTTATCATCTGTTTTCAATATCATTACCCGTCAGGGGAACCGCAAAAGGTTCATGGCCCGGGGCGGGATCAGCCCGGTGGCATCCAACATCGTTCTGGAAGGTCCGTTGAAAAAGGATACCTGCTCATACCTCATCAGCGCAAGGTCATCCTATTCTGACTGGATCCTGGGCCAGATCAATGCTCCCGACATACGCAAAAGCAGGGCCGCCTTCAGCGATTTTTCGGCTTCACTTACCTACGATATCAGCAAAACCCAGGTATCCCTTTTCGCCTATCACAGCAGGGACAAATTCGATTTATCGGAAATAAACAGCTTTAAATACGCTAACAGCGGAATTGCGTTGAACTTCAGCCATAATTACAGCAATTCGTTACGTGCTGAATACGCTCTTATTGCCTCACAGTATTCGTTTACTACCACCGATGTGCAGGAAATATCATCGGCTTACCGGCACATTTACCAGATAGGGCAGTATGAAGCCCGGGCTGATTTTAACCATGTTACAGGGGATAAAAACACCCTGGAGTATGGTCTTGATATCATCCGGTATAACCTCGACAGGGGCACTGTAAATCCTTTCGGAACCGCATCTTTACGATCACCCATCGTTCTGGGGAAAGAACAAGCCTTTGAAAGTTCCCTGTATGTGGCCGATAGTTACGAAGTGATGCCATGGCTCAGCCTCAATGTCGGACTGCGATATTCAATGTATACGCCGACTGGTCCCAAAACTGTATATACTTACCTGCAGGGAACTGCCACAGAAGCGCAGAACATCACTGATTCCATCCTTTTCAGCAAGAACCAGCCAATCAAATGGTACGGAACTCCCCAGTTGAGGGCTGCCATCACTTTTGAAACGGATATGAACGGATCCATAAAAATCAGTTTCAACCAGATGAGCCAGAATCTTTTCATGCTAAGCAATACTGTTTCCATTTCGCCCAACACCCAATGGAAATTGGCTGATTATCACCTGGCTCCATCCAAAAGCAACCAGTATTCGGTCGGCGTTTTCCGGAAAATGCCGGAAGCAGGCTGGGAAACATCGGTAGAATGCTATTTAAAAACCACGGATAATTTCCCTGAATTTAAGGATGGCGCTGACTTTTTGAATAACCCGAACCTGGAAACCGCTGTGCTGCAGGGAGAACAGAAAGCTTACGGAATGGAGATCTTTATCAAACGCAACTCAAGGAAACTCGAAGGATGGCTGACATATACATATTCCCGCTCCATCGTCCGGGTGAATGGCGGGCGCCCATCCCCAGCCCTGACTCTGTTCCAGGGTCAGACTGGTATATTCGTGCCAGCGCTGGTTGTAGTAATCGAGCCACCCGTCGGGCCGGGACGTCCACACCATCTGCGGCATGGCATCGGCCAGGAAGCGATAGCGCTCGGTGCTCTCGCGCACTTCCTCCCGGGCGGCATGGCGCTCTTCCCCCTCCGCGGCGGGCGCGGCCTTG
>JANXXZ010000089.1 GCA_025350385.1 Bacteroidales bacterium | reverse complement strand
GACAGTGCCGGATGACCAATAGAGTATTCACGACTGTTTAGGAAGAAAGGTTTCGGTTTGTCCCAGTTTCCGATTTTTCTTTCAGCAAAATATATTTTGAGCAGATTAGTCTTAATATTTCCTATTTTTTTCGATTTCCGGTCGCGCGTGGTTCGTGTAAACATAGCCAGCGAATCGCCAGCAAATATGGCCGGACCATCATGATATGACAAGTTAAATTTCTTGTTCAACAGGGCTGGGGTACGGAAATTCCCAAAGAAATCACCTGTATTTTCCGGCTTGGCAAAGAGAAGTTTAATATAATTACGACCTGTCCATCCGTAGTCTTCTTCATCAATCAGTGTTTTACCCCGATCAGAGGCAAATGTAAAACCGTTTGCATAAAACGCAGGCCCGAAATCACTTGCAGTAGAGTTGATAGACGGGATTGTTTTTACCTCATAACCTGCAGACAGGTTATTCCAGTCGTTCATGATAAGTTCGCATTGAACAGCGTAGGTTGTTCCCCTTACGTCAGCCGGATTCATCTGGCTATATTTGATGAACATCTGTTTTGCTTTCGAATATTCACCAGCTGAACAAAGTGCCTGTGCATAATAAAAAAACATTTCTGCCTTCGCTCCTGGAAGCGCGATTGCCTGTTCATACCATATTCTTTCATTCGCAAAGTCACGTTGCCTCCTGTAACATTCAGCGAGCATTATTACGGCATTGTCATGATATTTTTGCCGTTTGACAGCATTGTTGAGTATGTTAATGGCACGTGAATAATTGAATAAGTCCATTTTTTTCTGGGCCCTTCTTGTAGGTTGAGCCACACATGCAGCCGAAATCATCAGGAAGGTGATTATGAAAAGTATTAATTTTCTCATCGTGAAAACAATTTGTTATTGTACCCATATATTGAAGGATGTGTAGCAGTGACTTTAAAGAATAGCCATAGCTTTTCTCCTTTGGTACAGATTTATTTCCGTGATTTTTTCTACTTCAAATCCTGATTTTATTTTCTTATTCTCTTCTAGAAATACCTGGGAGTTAACATTCTTGATTTGCCGAAGTCAAAACCGAGCCGTATTTCGTGAGATCCCTTATTATAACCTTTCAATTCGTTGAACCAGATATCATAGGAATATCCGAGGCGCAGATTGGGTGAAACGTTTAACTCTGTAAGTATTGAAAAGGCTTTTTCGGTGCGGTATGATGCTCCAATCCAGAATGTCTTTGCAAAAAGAAAACTTGCATTCAGATCCAGTTGAGGCGGAGCGTTTTGTACAAATTTAACCAATACTGAAGGCCTGAAAACAACCTGATCGGAGAGTGGGAAAGCAGCGCCAGCCATTCCATAAAAATGGCGAAGAAGCTTTGTAAATCCTTCCCTGCCATTTACGGACACAACACTCATCTGATTCTGAAACAATTGTTTTGACGAGAAGCCAAAATAATACTTACTTGAATAATAATATATTCCGAAATTGGCATCAGGTACTGCTTTGTTTTTCATCTGAGCCTTGTAATAGGGATCTTCCACATCATATGGATTTACCATCGACCAGATGATATCGTTATATTTTACACCTACCTGCAATCCAAAGGAAAGCTTGGCATTTGGGAATAAAATACGATATGCAAAAGTTGCCAGGGCTCCCTGGTTTATATTGGGGCCAATTACATCATTATACACATTGAATCCTAGCCCGAGGTGCTGATTCTTCAACGGAGAATGAATTGATGCACTGAACGTCTGAGGAGCTCCCGGCACGTTTACCCACTGGTATCGGTACAATGCATCCAGTGTCAGAGCATCACGGCTCCCGGCATAGGCAGGGTTCACAGCCAACTTATTGAACATATATTGGCTGAAGAGGGGATCCTGCTGTGCAAACGCACCGGTTGCCATGATAATCAGCAGAGCAGTCAGGAGTTTTTTCATCGGAAGTATTATTGTTTTCATGATGTAGGTATATTAACTTTCGGTTAAGATATATTATGACTAAATAAATGTAGAGTTTCAGAAGTGAAAAACAGGATGCCTGCCCGTTAGCAGGCATCCTGTTAAAATATTTACTTATTTGATGCATTCAGCAGAATCCAGCCTGTCTTTGCTTCCTCTTTCATCACTCCGGTTACCTCTTCAACATATCTCACTTTTATGATATAGAAGTAGGTTCCGTCAGCCACAGAATTTGAGTTTTCGTTTGTACCATCCCATACCTGGGTCTTATTATCATACGACTTGAATGATCTGATCCTGTCGCCCCAACGGTTGAATATGAGTACTTCATTATCGGGGAAGTATTCGATATTCTCAATAATCCAGGTGTCATTAAGCTTGTCTCCGTTCGGTGTAAGGTAATTATAGATGGTGATATCACTGAAAGGACGAACTCCAAAGACATGTATCTTGACGAGCGCTGTGTCGCACATGGTAGGTTCTCCATTATCACAAATCACATAATAGAATGTGTCATCTCCGCTAAAACCACCTTCAGGTGTATAGGTGATGGTCTGGTCAGCATTCAGCACAACGATACCATGAGCAGGATAGGAAAGAATACTTACACTGAGTTTGTCACCATCGGAATCATAATCGTTAGCTAACACATTTACGATAGCAGGAACAGCTGTTGAGGCAGTATCATGATCATCTACAGCCACTGGTTTCGTGTTTCCTGTTTTCATGA
>JANXXZ010000073.1 GCA_025350385.1 Bacteroidales bacterium | reverse complement strand
GGTACATCCAGCCTATTTTGCCCGGCTCCAGATATTTTCTAACGATGTAAACAAATAGTGCGTCGTGGCCCATCACCTCGGACGATTCGTATTTTAGCGACAGGTACCAGGCCAGGTATTTCTGGGTTTCTTCACTGGCAGCCGAAAGAGTAAGCAGGCGGTCAATATCTTTTTCAAGGGAATCCAGAACAGGCACCACGAGTTTATCCATGTAAAAATCTACTTTTGTAGAAAAAACCGGGGTATAAATAAGCCTGGGATCACCGAGCTCAATATTGTCGAAATAATGTTGTTTATAAACCTGGTAAAGATTGGATGAATCAACTTTCCCATCCGGTTTTGTTATAAAGGGCATCAGGTCAGGTTCATTATTGGCTTTTACAAAACGTGCCGAAAGAAAGCTGGGGTTTGAAGTGTAAAAATTTCTGATATATGCCTTGGCTTCCTTATCAATAGCATCGATTCTGGCCTGAACTATTGCAGTGGAATCAACGACTTGCTTATGCGATTGTTTCCATTTATTCAGCGGTTCAATCTCGCTTTGCTTGTCACCTATAAACCGGATGTAATCGTAGAAGAGTTTGTTTTCTTCTGAACCTTTTACCTCCATCGTTTTTACCACGTCAGCAGTGTTGCAGTTCATCTCCAGTTGCTGGTTCCCTGTAAGAAAGAAATCGAAATACCGGCTTTTATTCTGCCCGGCTATGATGTACATACCTTCGGGCAGCTTTTCTTTTCCCACGAATTCAAAAAATCCCTGTTTATTCCGGAATGCAGTATCATCTAGGTATTGCTTGTTTCCATAATAATGGGCCAGCAAAAGACAGGTATCGTTCGATGATTTAAATTTCAATGTGATCTTATATCCTTTAGGCGCAGCTACCGCTGTTTTTACCAATGCCAGTATAACCAGGAGAAACAGGAATGTAATCCAGCCATTCCTGGTTCTATTGTAAATCAGCATAATGTATTTGTTCATGGTTGGTGCCGGATTCGGGGAATTGTTCGTAGGAGTCATTCGCAAATAATACATTGTTATTCTTCGGATATAAGCCTATGCAAATTTGCAAAAATTAATGTTGTGAAGATATGGCTTGTTCTATATATAGCCCTGTTATGTGACGGTTCTTGTTAATTATTCTTAATTGTCGCCTGCTTCCTGTTTTTGACCGCTTCCCTCTGAAGAATAATTTCTCCTGCCCGGGCCGGTGTAAGATATTTGGCGATTATGATTTTCCGCTCATCGAGAAGGTAAATGACAGGTGTACTCCGTATATCATATAACAGGTGATAGCTGCCTTTGAAACTCTTCCGGCCAAAAACATTGATCCAGGGGAGTTTATGCCGCCTGATAAAGGATTTCCAGCGGGTGATTGAAGTATCAGTACTGACTGCGAAAATCTCAAGATCATATTTTTTATGAAATTCCTTATAGAAATCCGATATCGAAGGCATTTCATCCCTGCAATGGCTGCAGGTTGAGGCCCAAAAAAGAAGCATGGTATATTGGGCTTTTACACCATACAGATCCTGACGGGTTCCGCTTGTGTCAGGCATTTCAAGATCCGGGGCCTGCTTTCCGTCCAAGAGCGGTTCAAAAATTTTAAGCTGTTTCAACTCGCGGCTCCTGAGTTCCGGGTAAAACCAGCCAACTTTTCCATTCTCCAGCCAATCATTCATCACATGCACAAACAAAGCATCATTTCCCTGCACGAAATAATAAGTCTCAAACCTGGTGATCAGGTACCAGGCCACAAACCGACCGGTTCGCGGGTTAACTGATGAAAGCCGGAGTAAACGATCAATTTCTGATTGTGGAGATATACCTTGTATTTTAGGTATTGTATCCAGGAATTCGTTGATCCTGTATGTAAAAACAGGCGTATTGATCATTCGTACATCCTTAAAATCAAGGTTGTCGAAGAAATGATCAAGATAGTATCTGGTATCGGATACCTTGCTGTTAGTCTTTCCCGGGCTGAAATATTCCTGGTAGTCAGCCGGTGAAACACAGGCCAAGATATACTTTTGAAACAGCAAACTATCACCGGTTTTAAACCTGAACAGTTCCCGGATACCGGGTTCAGTGTAATCAGTATGGCTGAAAATATACCTGGTGGAATCACTCCTTGCCGGATTCATGACCAGTATTTTCGACTTTAATTCAGCTATAATTTTGAAAAAAGACTCATTCTCCTTCGAGCTTGAAGTATTCAATTTACCTGTTGGATCAGAAAGGTCATATTCCAGGTCAAATCTCTGATTACTTGTGACGAAGAAATCTTTATGCCATTTATCAATTCCCGAAATGAAATAGAGACCTTGTTCCAACGGTTCCGATCCTTCAAATACATATATTCCGGCATTGTTTTTTCGGGCGGTATCGTCAGGTAACGTATTATTGATCCAATTATGATACAGGTAAATCAAGGAATCGTTGCATTGACTTATTCGAACTGAAATCCTGTGTCCAGAAGGGCCCGATACTGCATTAACATTGCCTGGCTGAGTTATCAGGATGCATAGGGTGCAGATGAACAGTAAATGGGTCACAAATGGTTTTTTCATAATTACAATAACAAAGAAGCTAGGAAAAAGTCGCTTTCAATAAACCAGTACTTCGTCGGTGGCATTGATCCCAAGCCACATCCGGTCGCTGGTAACTATATCCACTTTAAGCTTTAGCCTTCCTTTGGTTTTTGGAACGGCAACCCTCACATCCTGGCTTAATGACCGGAACACATCCGTTTCAATGGGAGTAAGGATACCGTTCCAGTCGAGGTACTCATTACCCTGCATCCAGAAATAGGATAGGAATATTTTATCTCCTTTCCCTGCACGAAGAGGTTCGGGACCATTATTAACAATTTTTACCTGTACCCAAACGGTGTCAAGTGACCTGTAAAAACTGCCCGTATGCAATTCAATCCTCAGGTTACGACTTACCGATGAGATATCCTGGACAGCATTGCTGTCGCATAAAATCCGGTATGGTCCGGGGTCAAGATGGAAATATTGGCTGTTAAGCCAGGACTGATCCTTGGTTTCCCATTTCCTGAAAAGGAATTGTGTTGGCCCCAGTTTACTCCCTTTTCCTTCATAATTGAAATCTTCTTTGGGGATAATGGTAACCGTGAGATCATTCCCATCGATCGCACTAAGTAACATACTTTCAAGCGGATAGGACCAGTTAAGTTGGGTATAGCCTTTGTCAATATTTGAGGCTGACACAATAAACTTACTGCCGCCCATTTGCCTGGCCGAATGAATTATATTTTCCATTTGCCTAGTGCGTGCCACAAACAGGTCACTTCCTGCATAAATCATGAATAAACGGTACCCGATGAGTCCCGAGATCAGAAGAATGGAGAAGTTCTGCAGCCCGGGCCGGGGTTCTTCCGGGAAACCGTAGATCAGGGGTATGAAAACAATGGGGACAAACGGGAACATTACCTGTTCCATATACCTGGAATGCTCAATGGCATTTGCCGAACATACAAGGAAAAGGTATGCGAAGCATGTCCCTGTAACCAAAAGTAATTTGAACCACTGCTTCCTGTTCAGAAGCATCAATAATACGATAATGAAAGCAATAAGAACTTCAGTATAGTACCTGAGCAGGAATGTTCCCAGCGTGAGGTAAAATCCGGGCTGAAGAACTTGCAGATATTGTTTGTTGGAACCATAAGCAAATTGCCATGAAAGCTTCCCTGTTTCGTAAGGACACATGGTATATGCTTTCAGCACGATTATTCCTGCAAAAACCAATGCCATTAAAAGATAGGTTGAAAAAGGTTTGGCTTTTTTAAAGTTAAAATCATACAATAAGAGGAAAATGAACAGCATGAAAGCCAATGGATGGCTCAGTAAGATCAGGATTTCAAGAACCAGAAGAAGAAAGACAATGAACGAAGCCCTGATATTTAACCTCCAGATTGCATAAAAAGTGATAAGCAGTGGCACTCCATAATAAAGTTCGAACATTGGAGTGAAAAAACTGTGCATAATGCCGACAGTCTGGGCAAGGATTATCAGTAATCCCGAACGCCGGTCGCGTAAACCATAATAAACGAACAGGAAAAGGAAATAGAAAAAGAGTACATGGCTTATTGAATAGAGTATCAGCACATATTTAACCGGCAACCCGATCCAGACTGCGGAAAGGGGAAGTATTTGCGAGATGGCAAGCACGATCCGCTGGCATTCAATCCAGAAAAATCGGGTATTAATAAATTGTGAAACATAGAAACCTGAATCGGCAAAGATCCGCTCCTTATATAAATAAACGGATAATGCCATCAGGATAAACCAGGGCAGGTGAGGCACCAGCCGGTTCACGGCCATATACCGGTATTTGGGCCTTCGCAGGAATCTTCGGATTGTAAATTCAGTTTCCGATAGTGTCAAGGCAGGTTAGATTATAGCTAAAACTGTTTTTCAGTTAATTCTTACTTATTATTGATCGTAATTAGCTGTTTACTAGCAACATTAAAAAAAAGTCCTTAGCGTCATGTCAAGGCTGCTTTGTCCCCCAATATTTTAGATAAAGGCGTGAATTACAGCTATTTTGATATTTGCAATTTGCAATTTTGCTTAACACTAGTCCATGTCCACTAGTCGCTGGTGGCTAGTCACTCTTCCCCAGAACTCATTCATGCCATTTTTTTTCACCTGCTTCCACTTTTATCGGGATACTGTTTTCTTCGGGAGGAATGGGGCAGGAGTATTTGTGATTATAGGCGCAATAAGGATTGTATGCGGTGTTAAAATCGATGATAAGTTTATCGCCTGCAGTGTTCTCTCCATCTATAAATCGCCCGCCCCCATAAGTTTCATAGCCATTGCTAGAATCGTTAAATGGAATGAAAAGATAATTTTCATAACCTGGTTTCTTCAGCAGTTCAATATTCTGATAAACATTTAGTTTAAATTCCCGGCCTTTCAGCAGGAAGGTTGCTTTCCCATAAATTGCGTATTCCGGCATACGATCAGTGGTAGTCTTCATTTTGAAATGAAAAGGATTGTCGAATCGCTCAAAAGAAGCAGTCACTTTATAGATGGAATCCGGTAAGAAATAATTCAACCCCTTAAACTCCTTTCGGTTTTCAGCCGGGATAGGCGAATTATCGTCCGAGCGCATTTCACTATCTTTCGCTTGCCGTTGTTTTATGATTTCGTCAAGGTAGGAATTACCTCCTTTAATCGGGCTGTTCTGGGCAAATGATCCTTGTATAACGACAAATACTAACGGCAGAAGAAAAAGCTTTTTCATAGATATTTATTGAGCTGGCTGAGTGGGAATCTACATGAATAATTCTGATGCGAAGGTAATAAAAACAGGAGTTAAAATAGTGATACAAAGCGGAGTATTAAAACATATCCAAACCTCGATTGTTCTCTCAGTAAATACTTTGGTTATGGAATTACATGATCTGAGAAAAAACTATGGAAAGGACGCCATCCCTGAAGAATATTTACCCGCTGACCCGTTTGATTGGTTTGGCGATTGGCTCAGGCATGCATTGCTGGTAACAGTTCATGAAGCAAATGCCATGGTGCTTTCGACCGTTTCCGGCAACGGTCAGCCTTCCTCAAGGATTGTCCTTCTCAAGCAATTCGATGAAAACGGATTTCTCTTTTTTACGAATTACGAAAGCCGCAAAGGAATTCAACTTTCATCAAATCCTGCAGCAGCCTTGCTTTTCTTCTGGCCAGAACTGGAGCGCCAGGTAAGGATTGAAGGAATAATTATAAAAGCCGATGCGGCAGTTTCAGATGAATACTTCCTGTCAAGGCCCATGGAAAGTCAGGTGAGTGCTGTAGTTTCACCTCAGAGCCAGGTAATCCCCACCCACAAATACCTGGTACAAATGCACCGGGAATTCTCTTCATCACATTCGGAAGGGAAATTCAGCCGTCCTGAAAACTGGGGGGGATACCTGCTGTCACCTCATTTATTTGAGTTCTGGCAGGGCAGGAGTAACCGCCTGCACGACAGGATTCTGTTTGAACTAATTAATCAGGAGTGGAAAAGATGCCGACTGGCTCCTTGAGGGAGACATGGTGACAAGGAGACCTGGAGACAAGGCCATTGGGAGACTTGATAATTTGAAAATGAACGATGAGAAAATTAATATCGTAATAAGTAATTATTAAGCCAAATTCTAAGCACTAAGTGCACAACACTCCTTACTCCATGTACCGTACTTCCTACTCCCTACTCAGCACTCATAACTCTCTCAATCCATCTCAATCTGCTGATGTTCAGGCCTGAGTAGATCGTTTACGGTTTTTACAGGGTTAAAAGTGCTTATCGGAACTTCAACGAATATGGTTATCCAGTCAGCCATGGCGCCATTCCACAAACCCGGAAGTTCCTGGGCCTTGAGCGTTTTCCCGTCTTTCGATTTGGTAGATATAAAACCTGTCGCCGGGTTGATATACTTCGGAAGATCAAAATTGTGTCCTTTATAGTCGCGGACTCCACAAACCAGATCAACCGGGTTAAAATGGGTTGATTTTCCTAGAATATCAGTCTGCTGTGGATCATCCATGTTAATTTGCGATGATTCGACAATCTGAAGCGAAATTTCCCCGTTTGGTTCTTTAACCCAGAAAGGCCCTCCTCCCGGCTCGCCTTCGTTCTTCACCATTCCGCATACCCGTATAGGCCGGTTTAGCTTACGGAAAAGGTATTCAATTTTTTCCTCACGCCTGAAACTGTTGAATTCGGGATCAATCACGAAGCACAGTTTAGATTTAATAAAACGGAGGATAGTCCGCAGATCTTCTTCATCAGGCCGGTCTTCAAGCGTTTCAATGTATTCAAAAACAATGTCCTGCAACTCGAACAGGTACCCGCCAAGCACCTTTTTATACAGGAATGTATCCGGTTTCATGCGGTCGGGAACCACGTTATCAATATTTTTAATGAAAATAATTTCACTTTCTCGGTCGTTGAGGTTCTCGATAAGTGCACCATGACCTCCCGGCCTGAACACCAGGCTGCCATCGGCTTCGCGGAAGGGTTTGTCTTTCAGGTCAACAGCAATTGTGTCGGTTGATGTTTTTTGCAATGAGAAGGTGAGTTCGTATGTTACATCGAACATCTCTTCGTATTTTTCCTTAATCCGGTTAATTTCATCTAGGAAAGTATCGGCATGTTCAGGCGACACTGTAAAGTGGATGGCAGAGCGGCGCTCCTTGTCCTTGCAATAATTGGCGCCTTCAACCAGGTGTTCTTCAATCGACATGCGTGGGCCATCAGGATACACATGGAACTGTAACACCCCTTTGGGCAGATTTGAATAATTCAGCCCTTTTTTGGTGAGCAGGTACTCGATGATGGTTTTAAAATCTTTCTTCCTGAGACATTCTTCCAGGTCATAGCCATCCTTTCGCAATACTTTTACGAGGTCGGCATAGAAAGCAAAATCTTTGATCCTGTTTATGAAAGTCCGCACTATACTTAGATTGGGATCGGTTTCAAGTTTTTCCAATTCTTCACTCGTTCCTGACCAGGTCTGAATAAACTCAAACAAATCCTTAAACATACGGCTCGCAGCGCCGGAAGCAGGCACAAATTTAAGTACTTCATATTTCTTAGAATTGGAATCATAGAAATACGATAATTTTTTTGCATCCCTCAGGTTAAAAGTCTTAATGCCATCACCGACAATGGCCGGGCGGTCAAGGTTGATAAACGGGAAACCATGCCTGAAATTATCAATCTGCAGAGCAATAACGTTAGGATCAATGCCTTTGGCAGCAATCTGTTTCAGATCTTCTTTTGATAACATTGATGTGATCATAGAATGGAATTGAGTTAAACAAAAATAGTCAAAATCTGCCATCATCAGCCTGCTATAATTTGTCGGTTTCACCATGGCAAGGTTTCAATTAGCCATGAGAGCAGCCTTACATAAGAGGAAGGCGAAATGCGACCTGGAACTAGGCAATTCTATTTTTTCCGCGTTTTGTTATTCTGCTTCTATCTTCTGTTTCCGGAATTCTATTTCTCAGCAACTCATTTCTCCTGCATTCTTTTTGGCAGCCATAAGTTGGAAAGCTCCTTTCACCACCACCTTCGCCGATTTATTGAAACCTGCAGGCAGGATGATCCCTGTTTGGTTTCCGGAAGTTATTCCGCGTCCGACTTCTACCATACGGTATTCGGTGATGGGATTGCCGTTTTCCAGTTTGTTCCGCTCAAAAATGAAAATGTAACTTTTTTCATTGAAACGAACTACCGCCTCTGACGGAACTGAAGTTGTATTCGTTCCGGCAGATGTAATCCCGGCATTTACATACATTCCCGGCAGTACATTTTTACAGGGCAGTTTTACACTGGCATAAATTTTAAACGATTTATCAGCCGAAACAGCTTTTGCAACCTGGTAAACTTCTGCATGATGCGTTTCCGTTTCATTGTTCAGGAAAAATTCAACCTCTTGGCCGGCTATTACCTGGTTCATGTCTTTCTCATACAGGGTTAGTTCAAGATACATGTGGTCATTGTTCATGATTTCGAACATCACATCCGTGGGCGAAACAAATTTCCCGTTATTAACACAGATCTCTTTGATATAACCGGAAATGGGCGATAGTACAGGTATGGACTGGCTGATATTAACATCGGTGAGGCGATCGGGGTCAATGCCTAGAAGATGCAGCTTTTTTGAAAGGGCGCTTACCTGGGTTTTCAGGCTTTTAAAATCGGCGGTTACCTGTTGCAGGTTCTGTGTTGAATACACATCATCCGAATGAAGTTGTGTATGCCGGTTGAAATCGGCCTCGGCAAATTCGAGTCTACTGGCTGCTTCAAGGTATCTCTGCTGTATATCGATAAACTCGGGATTTTCAATCACAGCCAGTACCTGGCCTTTCCGGATATTGCTGCCTGGCAGTAACAAGATATTTTTAACGAACCCGCCCCATGGAGTACAAACAGTGGCCCTGTTTCCCGGGGGAACAGAAACCACCCCCGAAGCTTTAATGATTACTCCCAGCGGTTTTTCCTCAACCATTCCGAAAGCAATACCGGCTGCTTTTATCTGGGCTACATTCAGTTCTACGATAGTATCGGGCAGGATTTCACGTGTTTCGCTTTTTTCAGCTTCCGCCCCAGGCTGTTCTTTGCCGGCCTGAGCTGAACCCTTTTTATCACAGGCATGAAACAGGAATGCGGACAGAACCAGGAGCGTGGAAGTGATTATAATTGATTTTTTCATGGATAGTGCTTATTAATTGTTTGATGTAAATTTATCGATTGAAATTACTGACTGGTTGTATTTGTTCAGGGTTTCCAGGTAATTGGACCTGATGAGCAATGCCCGCTGAAGGTTCTGGATATAATCCAGGTAGTCCATGGCGCCTCCCTTGTATCCTTTTTCGGTTTGCCTGATAATCATTTCGGCACCGGGCAGTGCTGTTGTCTCGTAAAACTGCAGGGTTCCCGTGTATTTCTGGTATTCCTGCCGGAGTTGGTCAAATTCACTGCTGAGTTCATTCCTGAATTGCTCTTCAATGCCGGCTGATATCATTTCATTGATCCTGGCCGCTTTTACCTTGATGGTCCAGGGTTTTATCCAGATCGGGATACCAAGACCAGCCTGAAACCAGTTAAACCGGTCGCCGGAGCCATATATCCTTGCTGAGCCGTTCACTTCTTCTGAACCCCGCATCGTTTGGCTGAAAGCCCCCAGTTTGATATCAGGCAGTATTCTGGCTTTTTCCAGTTCTGTTTGCCTGGCTGCTATTTTTGTTTGTTGGCTTACATACTGAAGCAAGGGGTTTGAAACAAGCGCTTTATCATCAGGTGGCGCCGAAAGAATAAGCTTCCTGAGAACAGTGTCAGCTGGAATCAATGGCAATTTCGAATTTAAAAGGGACTGGAGTCTTCGGCTGCTAATGCTGATATCAGCTCCTACCTGGTTGAGCTGATCTTTAGCTTCCAGGCTTTGTGTGCGGGCGGTGAGCATTTCGAGCTGAACAGTTTCACCTAATGTTGCTTTCCGTTCAGCTGCATTCATGAAACCGGTGTATAAACTGTCCTGGTATTTCAACAACTGTCTTTTGGCAAACAAATAGGATAATTGCCAGTAGATTGACCTGACATTTGTAGTCAATTCATTCCGGACTACAGAAATCCTTTTGTCTGAAGACGAAGTATTGGCTTCTGCCAGTCGGGCCTGCCGATAATAAACCGTCGGAAAGGCAAGCGATTGGGAAACTGAAAAGCTGTTGTCTTTCTCCCTTGAATTCATTCGTCCGTATTCCATGTCAAACTCCGTCTTCCCGATATCCCATGAATTTCCTTTCAGGGCTTTTTGATAGCTGTGTTCAAGCGATGCGTTACTGATTGTAACGTTGCTGTCGAGGGCTCTGCGGATAGCCTGTGTTTCGGTAATAATTACCGGGTTTTGTGACCTCGTTTCATTACTGAAGAAAATAGCACAGGTTATGAGCAAAGAAATAACAACTGAAGGTAGAGAAATTTTACCGGTTCGCTTTCTTTTGCCTGTAAAAAGGATGTACAATACCGGCAGCACGAGTAAGGTGAGCAGAGTGGAGGTAACTAGTCCCCCGATCACCACCGTCGCAAGTGGCTTTTGCACCTCAGCACCTGCTGATGTGGAAAGAGCCATGGGTAAGAACCCGAGCGAAGCAACCATTGCAGTCATTAGTACAGGGCGTAACCGCGCTTCCAATCCCCTGATCACCCGGCGGTGGATATCATGCATGCCTTCTTTCTTTAACCGGTTGAATTCGGCAATAAGCACAATTCCGTTCAGGACGGCTACTCCGAATAAGGCGATAAAACCGACTCCAGCCGAGATGCTGAAATTCATGCCCCGGAAGTAAAGTGCGAACACCCCGCCGATTGTCGCCATGGGAACTGCGGTAAAAATGAGTAGTGTTTGCCTGAGCGAATAAAAGGTAAAGTATAGCAAGATGAAAATGAGCAGCAGTGCGACAGGAACAGCTATAGCCAGCCTGTTGCGGGCTTCGGCGAGGTTTTGAAACTGACCGCCATAAGTAATGTAATAACCGGCAGGCAGGGAAGTGCTTTTCAGTAGTTTTAGCTTCACCTCAGCAATGACAGTTTGCACATCACGCCCCCGTACATTGAATCCAACTGTAATACGCCTGCGGGCATCCTCGCGGGATACCTGGGCAGGGCCTGATTTTATCTGTATATCGGCCACCTGGTCAAGACTGATTTGCTGTCCTCCCGGAATTGCAACCGGCAGGTTTCGCACGTTTTCTATATCTTGCCTGTATTCTTCACTTAGCCTTACAACGATGTCAAACCGTTTTTCCTCTTCATAAATCACCCCGGCTGTGGTCCCGGCAAAAGCTGAACGCAGCACCCGGTTTACATCCGAAACGGACAAGCCGTATTGGGCCATCCTATCCCGGTTATACTCTACCTGTATCTGCGACAGCCCGGTAACCTTTTCTACGTTAATATCAGCAATTCCCTTGATATCGCGAAGTACCGATTCAATTACCGATGCATGAGCAGCAAGGGTGTCGAGGTTATCGCCAAATAATTTAACGGCCACATCCTGTTTCGACCCGGTCATGAGTTCATTGAACCGCATCTGTATGGGTTGCTGGAATTCAAATTTCACCCCCGGAATCGCTGCCAGTTTCTCCTGCATTTTTTGAACGAGTTCTTCACGGTTTTCGGCCGAGGTCCATTCACTCTTATCCTTAAGTGTTATAATATAGTCACCGGTTTCCATTGGTGTAGGATCGGTGGGGATTTCACCCGCGCCTATCTTGCAGATACATCTTTTTACTTCAGGGAAATTATCGAGCAGAATTTTGTTTGCTTTTTCAACTGTTTCAACGGTATTGGTAAGAGAACTGCCCTGCAGGGTCATAACACCCGCAGCGAGGTCGCCTTCTTCGAGGGTAGGGATAAACTCACCGCCCAGCCTGCTGAAAATGAAAATGCCTGCCCCAAACATGATGACCGAAGCAGTTACCACCAGGGCTTTACGACGTAGTGCGAAGGCCAGGGCTGGCGAAAACCAGCGATGGAGACGGGTCATCATTTTATCGGAGAAAGATGGTGTTGATGTTGTTTTTTTGCTCAGGAAGAGAGCTGAAGCCATGGGAACCCAGGTTACTGAAAGGAGAATCGCCCCGATCAATGCAAAAGAGACTACTTCGGCCATCGGGCGGAACATCTTGCCTTCAATTCCTACCAGTGTAAGGATTGGCAGGTAAACGATCAGGATTATAACCTGCCCGAAAGTGGCTGAACTCATCATGCGTTTCGCAGATGAAAAAACGGTGTCGTCCATTTCCTGCTGGTTTCGAAGCATAATTTCACCGGGCTTACCACGGTTCTGGTTTAACCGGTGTACGACACTTTCCACAATGATAACAGCTCCATCAACTATGAGCCCGAAGTCAATTGCTCCCAGGCTCATCAGGTTGCCCGATACTCCAAACAGGTTCATGAGCGAAATGGCAAAAAGCATTGAAAGAGGTATCACGGATGCTACTACCAGGCCAGCACGGAGGTTCCCAAGGAATAGTACAAGTATAAAAATTACTATCAGTCCTCCTTCAAGCAGGTTGCGCGAAACAGTGCCAATGGCACGGCTCACCAGGTCGGACCTGTCAAGGTAAGGGACAATACAGACTCCTTTGGGTAATGAAGTCTGGATAGTGGCAATGCGTTCTTCCACCACTTTAATTACCTGGGCTGCATTTGCCCCTTTAAGCATCATCACAACACCTCCTACCACTTCACTGGTATCAGCAACAAAGGCTCCGTATCGCGGAGCGTGGCCAAACTGAACGGTAGCTATATCACGGATAAGAACAGGCACACCATGTTCAGGGGATTTTACTACAATTTTCTCCACATCCTCTAATGAAGATGCCAGTCCGATTCCACGGATAAAATAGGAGGTTGGTTTTTTATCGATATAGGCGCTCCCGGTATTCTCATTGTTTTTTTCGAGTGCATCAAAAATATCACTCAGGGTGATTCCCATACTTCTCAACCGGTCGGGGTTTACAGCAATTTCGCATTGTTTCACAAAGCCGCCGTAGCTGTTTACATCGGCAACACCCGGTGTTCCTAGCATCTGCCTCCTGACAATCCAATCCTGGATGGTTCGCAGGTCGCTTAAGGAATAATTGAATCCTTTCTGTACATCAAGGGTGTACTGGAATATTTCGCCCAGGCCTGTTGAAACCGGCGCCATCTGTATTTTGGCAAGACCTTCAGGAATCTGCTCGGCAGCTTCTGTAAGCCGTTCGCTTATCTGCTGCCTTGCCCAATAGATGTCCACCTTATCCTTAAATACTACGGTAACCACTGATAATCCCAGTCGTGAAATGGACCGTAACTCAACTACATCAGGTATGCTGGCTACCGATACTTCAATGGGAACCGTAATAAACAATTCCACCTCCTGAACTGCCAGAGAAGGAGTAATGGATATGATCTGAACCTGGTTATTGGTGTTATCGGGAACTGCATCAACCTTTAACTGGGTAAGTGAATATATGCCCCAGCCGAGCAAAA
>JANXXZ010000041.1 GCA_025350385.1 Bacteroidales bacterium | reverse complement strand
GCCGAAGGGCTCGCTCACCGGATCATCAATGGAGATGTACCTGAAAACCTGAAATCAAAACAAATTTTCTCTCTGGATATGGGTTCACTCATCGCCGGAGCCAAATACAAAGGTGAGTTTGAAGAACGGTTGAAAAGCGTGGTGAAAGAAGTAATCGCAGCCGAAGGTGAAGTTATCCTCTTTATTGATGAAATACATACACTGGTTGGCGCCGGGGCTTCGGAAGGAGCTATGGATGCTGCAAATATCCTGAAACCAGCCCTTGCACGCGGGGAATTGCGCGCGATTGGAGCAACCACACTCAAGGAATACCAGAAATATTTTGAAAAGGATAAAGCTCTCGAACGCCGTTTCCAGATAGTTATGGTGGAAGAACCGGATACCATGGATGCTATTTCTATTCTCCGGGGATTGAAGGAAAAGTACGAAACTCATCACCTGGTGCGGATTAAAGATGAAGCTATCATCGCTGCTGTTGAATTATCACAGCGTTACATAACCAACCGTTTCCTGCCCGACAAGGCTATTGACCTGATTGATGAGGCTGCATCCAAGCTCAGGCTGGAAATCAATTCAGTTCCGGAAGAACTGGATGAGATTGAACGACGGATCCGTCAACTTGAAATTGAACGTGAAGCTATCAAACGTGAAAAGGATGATGTAAAACTCCGTCAGTTAAGCGTGGAGATCGGAAACCTGGAAGAGGAACGTAACCAGATGAAAGCTAAGTGGCAGGCTGAAAAAACAGTAGTTGATGGGATTCAGAAACATAAAAAAGCCATTGAACAATTCAAACTGGAAGCTGAACAAGCCGAACGCGAGGGGAATTTCGGCCTGGTAGCCGAACTCCGGTATGGTAAAATTAAAGAAGCTGAAAACAAACTGGACCAACTTAAAGGGCAATTAAATGAATTGCAGGTTCATTCTGCGCTGATAAAGGAAGAAGTCGGCTCGGAAGAAATTGCCGATATAGTCTCACGTTGGACTGGCATCCCGGTCAGCCGGATGATGCAAAGCGAGCGGGAAAAACTGCTGCACCTCGAAGAAGAGTTGCATAAGCGGGTGGTTGGTCAGGATGAGGCTATTGAAGCTATATCAGATGCGATCCGTCGCAGCAGGGCCGGATTGCAGGATACAAAACGGCCAGTCGGTTCATTCATTTTCCTGGGCACAACTGGTGTTGGGAAGACCGAATTAGCAAAAGCACTTGCTGAATACCTGTTCAACGACGAAAATTCAATGGTGCGTATTGATATGAGTGAGTACCAGGAGCGTCATACCGTTTCGAGACTGATAGGTGCTCCTCCCGGATACGTGGGCTATGACGAAGGTGGACAACTGACCGAAAAGGTAAGGCGTAAACCTTACAGCGTGGTATTGTTCGATGAAATTGAGAAAGCGCATCCTGATGTTTTCAATATCCTGCTCCAGGTATTGGACGAAGGCCGCCTGACAGATAATAAGGGCCGTACAGCCGACTTTAAGAATACCATCATCATCATGACCTCCAACATAGGTTCGCACCTCATTCAGGAGAGCTATGACGTAATTACGGAAGCCAACCGCGAACCGGTTTTTGAAAAGACCCGTGGAGAAGTTTTTGAACTGCTTAAAAAGACAATCCGTCCCGAATTCCTGAACAGGATTGACGAAATCATTATGTTCCATCCGTTAAGCCGGAATGAGATTGAACAGATAGTCAGAATTCAGTTAGATCAGGTTCGAAAGATGCTTGAAAAGAACGATTTCAGGATTATTTTCACGGAGGCTGCCATCAAAGCAATTGCTTTAGAAGGATTTGACCCGCAATTTGGTGCTCGTCCGATCAAAAGAGTATTGCAGCGAAAAGTCCTGAATGAGTTGTCGAAGCTGATTTTAAGTGGTAAAATAGTCAAGGATTCGATGATAACTCTTGATGCGAAAGGGGAGGAGCTCCTGTTCAGAAATGACTGATTCTCTATTAGAAAAAACAGGTTCCGGGAAGCAAAGTCCCGGAACCGGTAATTATCTATTATAAACTAAGCTTGCTATTTTCCAAACGTGACTACAACGCCAAAATTCACTTCTAAAGAACCATATAGGTCTTTGGTGTCGTCGCTGGCACTGCTCTGATCAGCCCCGCTGTTACTATTTTTGTAGGTCCATGCATCATGATCATAACCCAGGAAGAGGTCAAGCCCAACATTATCCGCAACGAAATAAGTGGCACCGACGCCTACTTTTGCTGTAAAAAAAGTTGCCTTGGAAGTGCTGTTGGAACCATAATTATTAGTCCATTTCTCAGAACCAAATCCTACCCGTCCTTCAGCATAAGGCCATAATGATTTCAGATTCAAAATGTAATAGCGGACAAAGGGGCCAACAATTATTTTGTTATCCTTATCTTTATCCCCGTCATCATATTTCTGGGAGCTAAGGTATAAATCGAGGGAAAGACCTGCAACTAATTTATCCATAACGAAGTATCCGCCTTCGGGTTTAAAAGTGAAATCAGTATACTTGTAAACATCAGATGTAGTTCCTCCTGATTTGACTTTATAATTGCCAACATCAAGGCCGAAGTTGCTGTAACCAGCCACATAACATTTGCCTTTTTCAACCTGGGCAAAGATTAAACTACTGCTAAAAAGTAGGATTAACAGAATGCTGAATTATTTTTTTATGGTTCGGTTTTTTGTTTGTTGCCCGAAATATAGTAATTTCTAAAGGAAGAAGCAAGAATAATTTTTATCCGTAGCAAACAAAATCTAGCAAAAGCCGGTATATATAAGAGATGTGAGGATAAATTAAATACCTTAATTTAACTGTATTGAGACAGATTACTATCTGAATTTGATCTTTTTTGCGGCAAAAGCGCACATTTTAATGAGCAACCACCCATGCCTGAACCGGCTGATCTGTGTACTGCCATATTCACGGTCGCGATAGCGTATAATAATTTCAACGATTTTCAGGTTAAGTTTCGCAGCACCGAACAAAAGATCAAAATCGCCAAACGGATCAAATTCGCCAAAATAATGGCGGTTCCTGATTATTTCTTCATAGTCGCGTCTGTAAAGCACTTTAGTCCCGCACAAGGTGTCCTTGAGTCTCTGCCCGAGCAGATATGTAAAAAACCAGCCGAAAAACTTATTCCCCAACAGGTTCAGAAACCGCATCGCATTCTTATCCATGGGGTAAACGAGGCGGCTCCCGTTAATAAACTCTCCTTTATTAAAACGAAGTGCTTCATAAAATTTTGGCAATTCCTCAGGAGGCATAGTAAGATCGGCATCCAGGATCATGAGAATCTCACCGGAGGCAGCATCGAATCCCTCGCGTACGGCATTGCCTTTGCCTTTCCCGCTTTGTTTGAAAACCAGGATATCCTTTCCAGGGTAGGTTTCTTTAACCCGGAGCATTTCTTCGTAGGTATTATCCGATGAATGTCCTTCAACAAAAATAAACTGTTGGTGAGTCCCGAATTCAGGTGTGCGCAGTATTGCATTTTCGATATTTCCCCGCTCATTCCGGGCAGGAACAACAATGGAAACACTGTATTGCTGATCATCGCCCAAAACAGGGCGCGCTATGATCAGGTTAACAAGATCCAGGCGGTTTATCAATGGCAGATTGGCAAGAAACCGGTTGAAAAGCAGGTTTACCAGCGGGATATACTTAGGGAATAATAATTTCCGGTCAATCTTAATGGTTTGATATCCTTCAAGTTGAAGCAGATTCTGCATGTCGCCTGTCGAAAACCAGTTCTGTGCCGGTTGGCGAAGTTTGAGTCCCAGTGTTTCCCCGGATTTCAGGATTGGCTCCCACATAAAATTATACTGCGAGATAACCAGCCTTGTTTGTGCATGACAAAGGTTACGTATGTTGTGCAGGGCTTTTTGTACATCCCAGAGACAATTCGTAAGGTCGGAGAGAATGATATAGTCAAATGTATCTTTTAACTTCAATTCTTCGGCATCGTCTTCTACAAAATGCAAATCAGGATATTTCAGGCTCGCTGCTTCAATATATTCAGGCGCAAAATCAATACCCATTCCATAGGAAGGTTTTGTTGAATGAAGCAGGTCTCCTAATCCGCAGCCTATTTCAAGAACCCTTTTGCCTTCCGGAATGATGAATGCAAAATATTTTTCAAGCGACTGGTGGTAAAAGTTATTCCTTTTTTTCCAACGGTTCCGCGAGGTTGCTGTCCGGCGGAAAAAATTCTTTAAATCTGCTTTCTTCATTATACTGGTTGGTTCTGTTATACAAATTAAGCAAAAAAGAAATCATGCTAATTAAATAAATAATGTGAAATTTGCCGAACAGGAATACAATCCGTTCCATGAAAGCATATTTTGTTTAAAACAGGTACCATGGCAAAAGAAAAATTTCCGGATAGTAAGAAAAAAACACCTGTAGGCAAAAGTATTAATAAACTGGTTCAGCCTGCTGCTGGCAGCCTTCTTGACATTATGGACCGGAGCCTGTCAAGAAGTCTCCCCTGGCTGGTATGGATTTTTATGGGACTTACACTCCTATTCAGCCTTTTGCTTTTCGATCCAAAGGTCAGCCTTTCGGGCGACGACTCTTTTTATATTATCAGGGCATATGATTTTGTTCATTCCTTTAAATACCCCTCATTCCAGGGACCTCTTTACCCGATGGTACTTGGTTTGGTTGTTGACTTGTTCGGAATAAGTTTAACACCGCTTAAATTTATATCCCTGGTTGCGATGCTGGCATTTATCTATTTAACATACAAGGCGTTGCGAAACAGGATTCCTTCCACTATTCTTGTTGCCGCACTGGCCTTGGTAACGATAAATTCCTACCTGCTTTATTATGCCAGTCAGACTTATTCCGAAGCTTTTTATATTTTCATGCAGGTCTTGCTGGTAGTAGTATTCTTCAAGGAATTCATTGATAAACAGTCAGCCTTGGGATTAAGGCCGGAAATCCGGCGGCACCTGTTGCTTGCTATATGCCTCCTGGCTCTTACGCTTACCAGGAGTATCGGCTATTCAGCGATTTTTGCAATCGGAGGTTATTTCCTTCTTCAAAAGCAGTGGAAAAATCTCCTCTATTTTATACTGGCATTTGCCGGGATTTTCCTGGTTTTCCAGGGTTTGAAATATGCTCTCTGGCACGAAGGGGGACTGCAATTTTCAACCCAGGGCGGCGGATTGCTGAATAAAGACTACTATAATGCAAGTGAAGGAAAAGAAACATTGACGGGGCTCCTGAAACGTTTTTACGATAATTCAAACCTGTACTTTTCAAAACACTTTATGTATATGATCGGGTTGCGGACATATGAAGCAACCATGGTCATAATGCCTTTCATCACCCTTTGCGTCTATCTTATTTCCCTTGCCGGTCTGGTGCTCGTTTACCGTAAAAACAACTACATCTTTTTCATCGGGTTACTTGCAGGTTCATTTATCCTTGTAACCTTTATTGCGCTCCAGGCCAAATGGGACCAGGGGCGGTTAATCATCCCTGCGCTTTCAATGATCATATTCCTGTTTCTCTCCGCTTTTTATTATTTCACTCAATTTAAGAAGTTGAAATTTCTTCAGTTCTTGTTTCCTTTGTTCATACTGATCGTCTTTATGAAGACATTTTCAGTGACTGCTACCCAGGTAACCGCTGCCAGGGAACTTTCGGGCCGCTTTGGCGGGCTGACCCCCGACTGGAAACATTACCTTCAGGCCAGTGAATGGGCTGCAGCTAACCTGCCTAAAGAGGCCGTGATAGCCTGCCGGAAACCATCAATCTCATTTGTTTATGGAAACGGACGGAACTTTTACGGCATTATGCAAATGCCCACGTATGATGCGGACGGCTTTTTAAATGTATGGCGGAAAAATGAACAGTCATTTATTACCTTTAGCTATGCCGACTTCACGGGTAAACAGATTTCACCCGAGGTATACACCACGTTGAAGAGATATATGTATGCCCAATTTTTTGTAGGAGATAAGTTCTTTTTTATTGACCGGTTTCCGGATAGCATCCGGGAAAAAACCATCATGGATGTCAAAACTATGGGAATTACTGGGATCAGAGTAGCTGATTCGTTGCGTGCCATTGCTACAAAAGAAAACAAGCCATACACCCTGGTTTATCCTGATTCATTGTTAAATACGCTTGTCAGGAATAAAGTTGATTATGTCCTTACTGCCAATCTTCGTCGTAATATGCTCGTAAAGAACGGTCAGATAATCAATACAGTTGAGAGGTACATGGCGTTTATCGAAGATAAGTACCAGGGAATTATGACAAAAGTCACCCAGATAGGGGATGATGAAAATGAACCTGCTGCAATCATGAAGATTAATTACGAAAGGGCCGGTATAATTCCTAGGCAATAGGTAGAAGATTTTTATAGTAGAAATTTAAGATTTTTCAAAATAATTCCGGCTACTTGTCTTGAGCGACTGGTGAGTTAATTTATTGCCCAGGTTTGAAGAAATCGAGATACAGAAACTGCAGGTAAGCCCTGGATTGCTGTTGCTCTAAAGAATTCTTCTGTGTTGTTGCCGAGTTAAACTTATTGGTTACAGTGTTATAAATGAGAAAATTGCCGGGTGTAAGGAATCCGTACCCGTCGTTAAAGGTATAGAAAGCAAAAGGATTTGGTGAAGTTGAGAGAATATTTTTACTGAACAGAAATGCATCCGAATTGATGTTTAACTGACCAAGCAATGTCGATGCCAGGTCAGCCTGCGACGAAATGGAATGAATAACAGTATCACGCTTCGAAAGCGCTCCTCCTGTCCAGATCATGGGTATATGTTGCCTGTTAAAATCATCATTGCCTGAATTCCCGGGTAATTTGCTGCCATGATCGGCAATGATTATTACCAGTGTATTCTTCCACCAGTTGCGGCTCTTAGCGATCCGTATGAAGTCCCCGATAACTTTATCAGTGTAATGAAGTGAGTTCAGGAACAGGGTCTGCGGATCATTGCCTTTAAGCAGGGGAGGAATGGGTATATCAAAAGGCTCATGACTGGTTAGCGGGAGGATTGTCTTGAAAAAACCGCTTTCATTTGTCGGTGTTTCGGATAAAACACGGTTGAATACCTGGTGATCCCAGGCTCCCCACTTAGTATTTTGATCCGTAAGAACAAAGTCCTTGTCCGAAACCAGCTTTTTATACCCGGCTTGTACCAGGAAGGAGCGGTAATTGGCAAAGTCGAGCGTTCCGCCATAATAAAATGTGGATTGGTAGCCTGCCTTATTTAACTCTTTAGGCAAAAAGTCTAGTTTTTCAGTAAGTTTCTGGTACTTTAAAGGTGATGAACCAGGCAGAGTAGGGTACCCGGCTACTACCGCTGCAATGCCTTTATCGGTGCGATCGGCTGTTGCAAATACCTCGTCGAATAGAATGCCCTGGTGCGACAGGCTGTCGATGTTGGGAGTTATTCCTTTGATCCCCCCGGTAACGCCCACTGCTTTGGCAGTTAGGCTTTCGACAATGATAACCAGGATGTTGGGCCGGGTTGTATTTAGGACGGAAATGCTGTTTCCCTTTTTCCTTACCAAAGGATGAACCAGTTTGAGAACGGTTGGCTTATCAAAATACAGGTATCTTTTCTCTATATCATTCGATTCGGTGATCGAAAAAGCCACATTCCACATTGGATTAATGGCTGCATGGTTTGCAAATTGTTTTTGGGAGAAATAGGCACTGCTGATGGTAAGTGATGAAATTCCAAGCCCTCCGCGAATGGGTATGAACAAAAGCACACACAGTATAACCAGCACCGGGAATGACACCCATTCTTTTTCAGGAGAAAGAAACTGGTGCCTGAAAAGCAAATGATAGAGTTGATACAGCCCGAAAACCAGTCCTGCAATGAGTAATAACCCGCCTATCCATAGCCACATGCTTACCGATGCGGATACTGCCTTTAGATTGCTCATGTAAAACAAGGGCGTAGCATCCAGGCGGAATCCCCAGTAGGAATAGAGATTTATATCGACAACCACAATGAAACTGAACAGGATTAATACCAGCAGCGTATAATAGTTCACGATTTTAAAAGGAATCCTGCTCATGGTAAAGGACGAAGTCGCCAGCACAAGCCCGGGGAAAATGCAGAGGTAAGCGGTCATTGAATTATCAAGCAGGAATCCGTAACGGATAGTATTCAGAATCTCTGTTAAACTGAGTTGGGAAGTGTTCGTCCATTGAAAAACAAGGAATGCAATGCGTGAAAAGACAAACAGCAAATACCAGAATATATAATACCAGGTAAAAATCAATACTCTCCTTTTCATCAATCTTCAGTTCTATAAGCGATTTGCAAAATTCAGCAAAATTTCAACACCCCGATGTAAAAGCTGAATTTCACTTCCCGAATGCCCTGTATGTTGCTGTTGTTCAAATAATCAAATGCTTCAGGGATGGAAATGGCACGTAAGTTCTCCTCTATTTTACATAAATTTGCGACAACGTACTTTTTCGTGATGGTTCAGTTTAAGAAGGTTGTAGAAAAGAGAACGATTTATAGCTTAAAAAAGATAAAAGTTCCGTGTTACAGGTTGCAGGTTCAGCCGATTCATAACGTCTTCTTCCGTTAATTGTAAGAACAGTTATATGAGGACCATTGAAGTTCACAACAATGGCACCCGGCACGCGGAACATGGTACATAAAATAAAAAAAAACCTGTATTGTTTTAAAACAGAACATTCATCTTTTATTTTCAAGTATTCCATGCAGCACCAGGATATCACAGAACTTCTCATGCAGGATAACTCCCGTACCAACACCGATTTCGTGGGAGGCTTCGTCAGGCAGAAACCCGAACTGATCAATGAACTATGGGAAATCTACCTGAGTGAACGAGAACCTGTTTCGCGTCGCGCGGCCTGGATAATTGATACGGTTTCGGAGAATAACCCCGGATGGATACAGCCTTACATGACACAACTAATAAACAAACTTCCCGGTTTCAAACATGACGGATTAAAGCGCCATGGGTTGCGAATGATTTCCCGCTGCCCGATTCCGGAAGAAAAAGTTGCCGAACTGGTGAATATCTGCTTTGAGTGGCTTCTTTCACCTTCCGAAGCCGTAGCTGCTAAATTCTATTGTATGAATATTCTTTATGATATTTCTCAGCAATTGCCCGAGATGAAGCATGAGCTTATTGATTCTATTGAGTTTCAGCTCCCTGAAGGAACACCGGGGTTTAAAAGTATCGGGAAGAAGATTTTGACTAAATTGTATCAGGAAGTAGGGAGGTGATAATTCACAATTGAATAGTTTTCAGGTACACAGCACTCAGTACCCGGCACTCAGCACCTCGCCGCAAAACCCTGGTCGCTAGTGGCCACTCACTGCTTCCTGAATAAATCATGGAATACACATCTTTCTCAGTTCCTTAATTGATCCCTTGAACACATTAAAATCAACACTTCCGGCAATTCCGTCCACACGCCCTGATTCGCTGTGTTGCCAGAACGTCCAGTCGTGATCGCAACTGGCATAAAAGCGATCTTCTTCATAATAGCACGATATCCAGAGCGGATATTCATCAAATTCAGCTTTCAGGAAATCGTTGTAAAACGAGAGGTTGGTATAAATAATGGGTTTTACTTTATAGTGTTTCTCTAGTTCCTTCAGGAACAGGGACAAACCGTCACAGATTTGTTTTTTGGATTTCCCGTTCGTATATTCAATGTCGGCAACGGGTGGCAGATCACCTGTGGTGAGTTTAACCTGGCTGATGAAGTTTTGGGCCTGCTTTATGGCATCCCGTGAAGGATAGTAAAAATGATAGGCTCCCCTGATGAGCCCGGTGTTGTGGATGGCATTCCAGTTTGCATCAAATGAAGGATCCTGCCGGGTAATGCCCTCGGCAGCTTTGATAAAAACGAACGAAATACCTATTCCTCCTGACTTCATCTTTTCCACCCTGCTCCATTCAATATCCGACTGGTGTCGTGAAACATCAATCCCATGAACCGGGTAACCGGCCGGAAGCACAATCCCGAAATTGGTATGTTTTTCAGTAACAGGTTTTAGCCATGTTGGTCTCAGGAAATTGATGAGCCGGATGGAAAGCCAAAATGCAATGCCAAGGACGACAATAATGGCAATTAAGCGGAAGAGTAGCCTGGCTTGATTCTTTTGCATTCAGGGTAATTCGGGAGGTAAGCCGTTTCTTTTTTGCAAAAGTACTCAGTTTAATTAAAGAATCAGGGCGGATAATCAGGAAAGCAAGTAAAACGAAACTGGATGATTCACATTATTTTCAAGAGAATTGAAAGTTAACATCAGCTTCATTGCTTTATGCTGAACACTATGGGTTCATTCAGTTTTTCCATTATCCTGCCGTACATTGTCTTGAGGTTTGAATAGTATTTTGCAGGAACAATGGTGTTACCAATACTGAACCTGGTGGTGATTGATAACTTTTTTTCCATGCATGATGCTGAATATATGAAAGAAACCATATCATCCGGGATGGTCAGGTTAGCCAGCAATGGAATATTATCCAATGAAAGGTTATCAGCAAACTTAATCAGCAAGGTACAACTGCTAATTTCGGCAAAATCGAAATTTACAGGATACAATCTTTCAGTCGTTGAAAAAGGGTTCTCAAACATCCGGGGTACAATCAATGGCTTAAAATAGAGTAATTCACCGGCATTGTTTATAAGATTCGTAGTTGTGCCTTCGATGTGAATTTTCAACGGAAAGGAACAGGAGTCCCGGTTAAGGATTTCAATTTTATCAATGTTTGCCGCAGAATTCGGTTTACCCATGATGCGTCTCACCAATTCGTTATTTGTCCCGTCATCTAATAGATTGCGGTATTTCAGTGCAAAATAATCATCAAACCTGAAATCAATGGAAAACCGCGTGGTATCCTCATTCCCGACAACCAGGTTGATTGCTGAATTTGACTTACTCTTCTTTTGAGTGTTAATTTCCACCCAGAATGGTGCTTTTTTATCGAGGATGAAACCGGAGGTATTCAACAGTTGAGTAGGAGGGAGCTGCATTGGGCGGTTTTTTTCGGTTGCATCAACGAAGTACTCTTTCCCATCAATTTTGAGGTAGGTTATTACAGAATTGAACTGGGAAAGCAGCGCACAGTCCTTGAAAATGACTCCGTGTTTCCTGGTGCTTGCAAGCATGGGCATGGCATCCAGCCCGGATTGCCTCATTACAGCGCATAACAAAAGGTTAATGACGGCACTGTTGCCTTTATGAAATCCGAGTAGCTTGTTGACCGGATAATCAGGATAAGTAGAATAATCGCCGTTCCATTTCACGGTTGAAAGGATGTGATTGTAAATAGCCTCTGCTTTCTTCAACTGGTTCATACTGTCCGAAATTGCAGCAGCTTCCAGGATATCCTTCGTGAGGTGGTTGCTGTTATGATAGTCTACATAGGCAGAAGATTCAAGAACGTCGCTGGCAATTTTTTCCCAGTTGATGAGCAGGTTTACAGTTTGCATTGTTCCTAAATCCCCGATTTTTTTGTAACCGACCAGCTGGAATTTGATTTTGTCAGCGTAATCG
>JANXXZ010000030.1 GCA_025350385.1 Bacteroidales bacterium | reverse complement strand
GGGAATTCTTCCGGAAGCATCGCCATAGCCAGGGTAATACCGGCGAGGAATCCCTTCAGAAGGTCGCCACGGGTCAGGGTATAAATTACAATAACTGCCACGCAAAGAACTATCCCGATGATGGCGAGTTTCTTAACAAGTTCTCCCATCTCCTTCTTTAGTTTGGTAGGTTCCTCTTTAACTTCTTCAAGTGCTTTACCTATTTTCCCTATTTCGGTAGCCATGGCTGTTGCGTAAACGCGTGCTACCCCTGAACCTTGCACTATCATCGAACCGGAGAATACATAAGGAATGTCATCACCACCGGGCTGGTTCTTTATTTCACTACCGTCCCAGTCGGATTTACGCACCGGGACGGATTCACCTGTCAACAGCGATTCGTCAGCAAGCAGATTGGTTGAAAAGAGAACTGTTGCATCAGCCGGGACGCGATCACCTTCATGAAGGATAATGATGTCGCCTGTTACTACTTCCCTTCCCGGGATACGACGTTCCTGACCGTCCCTGACCACCAGGGCGCGGGGACTGGCAAGATCCTTCAGGGCATCGAGTGCTTTTTCTGTTTTCTTCTCCTGGTAAAACTCAATTCCCATGATGACGAAAACGAAACTTAGCAGCATCATTCCCTCCTGGATATCTCCTAATACCATGTAAAGGGCACCGCAGGCAACCAAGAGCAGGAACATGGGTTCCTTTACCACCCCCAAAGCTATCACGAAGAAGTTCTTAGGCTTGGAAGAAGGGAGTTCATTGTACCCATCGTCCTTCAGTTTTTTTTTGGCCTCTTCGTCGGTAAGACCTTTGAATTTATCTGATTGAATGTCGAATTGCATATTGCTGTTGATTGAATTATTTACCGGAACCGTTAAGAAGTTTTTCTGCAAAAACTGTGATACCATCTATAACTCCCTTGATTCCAACCTGGTTGATATAATTTATCATTTTTATAATTAATGGGAAAAGCAGTATTATCAGCAGAATTGTAACCACAACCAGGATTACCCCAACGATTGAGATCCACATCCTGAGTTTTCTGTTACTCCTGATCTTTGCGAACCAGTATGGCAGGTTGCCTGGGTCATGGTGCCTGTTACCCAATACAGAAGAAGAGTCCCCTTGACCATGATGGTTGTCATCATAATCTCGTTTGTAACTGCTGTGGTGATGACTGTCAAATCGTTTTTCACGACGACTCTCGCTGTTTTCAAATAAATCCTCGAAGCCCATACATATGATATTTAACGTTAAAATACTGAATTACTTTGCTTTGGCCAAACCAATAAATCAGAATAAAGATCTGTTTTAGGATGATAGCCTTGATTATCATATTACCCGGCATTCCGATCAGGTAATTTATGAACATCAGATTACAAGTTTGTTCAGGATTTCTTTGGGGGCTGCCAGATAGAGCCTGGGTAACTGTTGATTGAAGACTGGAGAACAGTGCAGATAAACGCAACAGGTTTTTGAATACACGATAACTCATATGAATTTTGGGCCGCTATTACCTCTTCGTCAGCCGGATGGCAACTGAATGATATATAAGAATCCTGCGGATCAGGCTGCTGATTACACAGTAATATCTCATATCCGGCCGGATAACAGATTCGTTGAATAATAATAGTACTAAAACAAGCTAGAATTGCCAGTATAGTGAAAACACTGTAAATGGATCCGTTTTTCCGTTTCATAAATTCAATACAAAGATAGAAATTATGTGGCTATCATACCCCGGGTTTCCATTAGTTGAAGTGGTGAGATGTTTCCGGAAATGCTGTTTAGCCTAGTCCATGACTATATACGTAATCATGTAACTCAACCACTTATCTCTATATTTATAAGCGTTACAAATTAGAAAAATTGATTTTTGAAATAATGAAAAATATACCTTTGTCTGCTAATCAGATAACAACAAAACCTTTAAGCATTACAAGTTATTTATCCGGTTTCGTACTTTAATATGTAAGATCCGAAAGAGGTTTATCAACGGAATCAGCTGAAAATTAAACAGATGAGTGACGTACCCTAACTATGCATTAAAGGTTAATGGTGAGCGAAAGTATGTTAAACTATCCTGAAAAAATACCCTATGTCCGCTTCACACGAAAATAATCACCCACTATCCCAATCCGGCGAAATACGGATAGATACGGGTGTTATCATAAACAAATGCTACCAATGTGGCAAATGCTCGGCAGGATGCCCGGTTGCTACTGAAATGGATTTTCCTCCCAGCCTCGTTTTGAGAATGTTGCAAACGGAAGAGGCAGTTCAAATGGAAAAGCTTTTGCGATCAATGTCTATCTGGCTTTGTGTAAGCTGCGAGATGTGCCTTACTCGTTGTCCAATGGAAATCGATATTCCAACCCTCATGGATTATATGAGGCAAAAATCGGTCAAAGCTAAAAAGACTAATCCGAAGGCGAATAAGATCATTGCGTTCCACAAATCTTTTCTTGATTCGATCAACTATACAGGCCGACTCTATGAAATGGGACTCATTGTGGATTACAAAATGAGGACCGGGGCTATGATGCAGGATGTGGCCGTTGCGCCGAAAATGTTCGTAAAAGGAAAGCTGAACCCGATTCCTGAAGTAATCAAAGGGAGAAAAAAGGTAGCAGCTATTTTCAACAGAATTCATAAGGAGGATAAACAATGAAGATAGGCTTTTATCCGGGTTGCTCCATGAAAGGCGGGGCTCGTGAATACCAGGAATCCGTTTCGGCTTTGGCCAGGGTATTTGATATTGAACTGGTTGAAATTCCCGACTGGAATTGTTGCGGAGCCACAGCGGCCCACAACCTGAATAAGGAATTATCCCTGAGTTTACCGGCACGGATTATGGCGCTTGCCGAGAGGGAAGGACTTACCGATATCGTGGTTCCCTGTGCCGCCTGTTACAACCGTTTATCGCTAGTGCAACATGAACTGGGCGCTGATGCCACTCTTAAGTCAAAAGTGTGTTCCATCATTGATCTCAAATACGAAGGCACTACTCAAATTCTTAATATTATTCAGTTTATCGACAAGTATATAACGGATAAACTGGAAGAAAAAGTAGTAAAACCATTCAATTACAACGCCGCCTGTTATTACGGTTGCCTGCTGGTCAGGCCACACGCCATCCTGAATTTTGACAGGGTTGAAGACCCGCAATCCATGGATGTCCTGGTTACCAAAGCCGGTGGGAATGCTATTGACTGGGCGTTCAAGACCGAATGCTGTGGCGCCGGAATGTCAGTGTCGCGCACTGATACAGTTGCTCGTTTATCTGGAGAAATTATGAAGGATGCGAATGACCGTAAAGCCGATTTCATTATAGTTGCCTGCCCGATGTGCCACTCCAACCTCGATATGCGCCGCCCGGAGATCAATAAATATCTTGGTGAAAACATAACCATGCCAGTACTCTATATTTCACAGGTACTTGGCCTCGCTGTAGGACTCGATGCAAAAACGCTGGGATTGAACAGGCATATGACCGAGGTCATTTTTCCTGAAAAACCCGTAAAAGCTGCTGCTGATATACCTCAGAAAGTTGTTACCACTCAAAAAATGGAGGCTTAACCATGTCGCGGATAGGAGTATTTGTTTGTCATTGTGGTGAGAATATTTCAGCCACAGTCGATTGTGAAAAAGTAGCCAGGATTTCGGGCGAACTTAAAGGTGTTGAGTTCAGTGCCGATTATAAATATATGTGTTCCGATCCCGGGCAAACCATGCTGAAGGATGCCATCAGGGAACATAAACTGGATGGAGTTGTCGTGGCTGCCTGCTCACCACGTATGCATGAGCCTACTTTCAGGAATGCCTGTGCCGAAGCAGGACTCAACCCATACCTCTGCGAGATGTCAAATATTCGCGAGCATTGCTCCTGGGTCCACCCAAAATCGGATCTCACTACCGACAAAGCTGAAAGCCTTGTAAGAGTGATGGTCGAGAAAGTAAAAAAGAATAAGGCCCTGAATTCCATTAAGGTTCCCGTAACAAGAACTGCCCTTGTCATCGGGGGTGGAGTGGCCGGCATTCAGGCTGCATTGGATATTGCCAATTGCGGTCATAAAGTGGTCATGGTTGAAAAACTGCCTTCCATAGGCGGGCATATGTCACAACTATCCGAAACTTTCCCGACCCTCGACTGCTCGCAATGTATCCTTACCCCTCGAATGGTTGAAGTTGCCCAGCATCCAAATATTACTTTGTATACCTATGCGGAAGTTGAGAGCGTTGATGGTTTCATCGGTAACTTCAAGGTTAAGGTCCGCAAGAAATCAAAGAGTCTCGATGAACATCTGTGTACCGGTTGCGGACTCTGCACCACCAAATGCCCACAGAAAAAAATACCGAACGAATTCGAACGGGGACTTGGATTCCGTCCGGCTATCTACGTTCCTTTCCCGCAGGCTGTGCCAAATAAGCCGGTAATCGACAGGGAAAACTGCACCTATTATATTAAGGGCAAGTGTAAGGTTTGTGAAATTGTATGTCCGACCAAAGCTATCCGTTTCGACCAGGAAGATGAAATAGTAGAAGTTGATTGCGGCGCTATCGTCCTGGCTACAGGTTTCGACGTACTGAAACCCGATTTCTTCCCAGAATATGGATACGGAAAGTACAAAGATGTTATTGACGGATTGCAGTTCGAGCGGCTAGCTTCAGCGTCAGGACCAACCCAGGGAATGATCCGCCGGCCATCGGATGGTGAAATACCAAAAAAAATAGTATTTGTAGCATGCGCCGGCTCGCGCGACCCTGCCAAGGGAATTGAATATTGCTCCAAGATATGCTGCATGTACACGGCTAAGCATGCCATGCTTTATAAGCACAAGGTCCACGACGGGACTCCCTATGTTTTTTATATGGATATCCGTGCCGGTGGCAAGAATTACGAAGAATTCGTGCGCCGGGCAATCGTTGAGGATGAAACCCATTACGTCAGGGGCCGTGTTTCAACGATCTATGAAAAGAACGGCAAACTTATCGTCAAGGGGGTTGATACCCTGATGGGAGCACAGCCGGTAGAGATTGAAGCCGACATGGTAGTACTTGCCACAGCCGGTGTGGCGAATAAGGGATCTGAAGAGCTTGCCCAAACGGTGCATGTATCCTACGATGCCCATAAATTCTTTGCCGAAGCCCATCCTAAACTGAAACCTGTTGAAACCAATACAGCCGGAATATTCCTGGCCGGTGCCTGCCAGGCTCCCAAGGATATCCCGGAATCAGTTGCAGCAGCATCAGGTGCTGCAGTTAAAGTGGCAGCTTTGTTCAGCAACGATTTACTCACACGTGAACCACTCATAGCCGTAGTCAACCGCCAGGCACCTCCTGTTTATTCATCCTGTGTGGGTTGTTTCCTTTGCCAGAGTGTATGTCCATACCAGGCAATTGAACGCGAAGAGATTAAAAACCGGAATGGTGAGGTGATCAGGACACTTGCAAAGGTGAATGAAGGCCTCTGCCAGGGATGCGGAACCTGTGTGGCGCTATGCCGTACCAAGGCTATCGATATTTACGGTTATTCAAACCAGCAGGTGTATAGTGAAATTATGGCTTTATTAAACGACTAACAGCATAGCGGAATGCAGGAATTTGAACCAAAAATTGTGGCGTTTGTGTGCAACTGGTGCACTTATGCCGGAGCCGATCTTACAGGGACAAGCCGGATCAAGTATTCGGCCAATGTAAAGATCATCCGTTTCCCATGTACCGGCCGCATTGACTTTATGATCCTCATGAAAGCATTCGAAAACGGGGCCGACGGGATCATTGTATCAGGCTGCCATCCGAACGACTGCCATTACAGTACCGGTAATTTCCATGCCCGCCGCAGGTGGATTGTGTTACGCAATCTTTTGAATTTTGCGGGTATCGAAACGGATAGGATCCAGTTCAGCTGGGTATCGGCTGCCGAAGGATTCAAATGGGCTGATGTGGTAAACAATACGGTCGCTGCTATAAAGGAAATAGGTCCATACGAAAATTACCGGAAAATTGCCGTTTCCACTTTATTTAACGAGGAGGGCGCCAGCAATGAATGATCTGATAAAAAAAGTAACACAATTACTCGACGATAAAACAATCAATGTCTTCATCGGTTACGGGCAGGGAACTGCTAGCCGCATCAGGACGATCTTCGTAAAAAATTCCTCCCAGGTTGAAAACCTGGTCTACACCTCCGACTGCACCGCCAACCTTGCCGGCTACCTGCTGAAGCATGAGGTAAAAAAGATAGGGAAACTCGGGATTCTGGCTAATGATTCGGCATTGAGGAGTATGATGCAGCTGGCTTCTGAATTCCAGATCAAGGATGGAGAAGTATATGTACTTCATGCCGCAAAGGATGGTTCTTTCACTGAGTTCGCCGATTTTCAGTCCATTGAGGCATACCTTGTTACAATTGACACAGGTATTACTTCCGACGAACAGGAGCGAATTGCCAAGCTGGAGGCCATGACCGTAAAGGAACGCTGGATTTTCTGGAACAAGGAATTTGAAAAATGCATCAAGTGTTATGCCTGCCGTGCCGCATGCCCGATGTGTTATTGTCACCGCTGCACCACCGATGTAAACCAGCCTCAGTGGATCCCGGTTGCCAGCCATGAGCAGGGTAATCTTGATTATCACCTGATGCGTGCAATGCACCTTGCCGGCCGCTGCGTGAATTGTGGTGAGTGCGCCAATGCATGCCCGATGGATATACCCCTCAACCTGCTTACCTACCAGCTTATTGCCCCGATCAGGACTACTTTCGATGCAACTGCCGGGATGAAGGCTGATGCGGTATACGCCCTATCCACTTTCAAACCCGATGATAAGGAGAACTTCATTATCTGATCCCATGGAGAAAGAACTAAAAATACTGAAATACAGTGACCTGCCAAAGATGATTGAGAAATTTATCTCCCAGGGTTACCCTGTGCTGGCACCGGTTCACAAAGGCAAGATAGTCGAAATTGAATATGTTCAGTCATTGGATTCCATTGCGCTGGACGTATTACTTTCAACTCAGTCGGCTAAGAAAGCAGCATTCCCTAAAGTGGAAAAAGTGCTTGAATACACCATGAATAAAGCAGGGGTTGTCCAACATCCCGTTGATCCCGCTGACTCGAAGGAAACCATTCTTTTTGGTGTAAGACCTTGCGATGCATCAGGATTCAAGTCGCTTGACGCTATTTTTGGAGAAGGTCCTTCAGACCAATTTTATCTCAGCAAGAAAGAAAAGACAACGATCATATCGTTTTCCTGCCCGGTTGCGGATGAATATTGTTTCTGCACCTCAGTTGGCGGTGGTCCTGGAAATACAGCAGGAAGCGATCTTCAGTTTACTTCGGTTAGTAAGGATGAACTCCTGGTTGAAATACTGACTGAAAAAGGAAAGAAAGCCTCCAGAATTTTCGCTGACCTGCTGACGGAAGCAAACAGTGCGATTGATAAAACCAAATTCATTGCTGATGTAAAAGTGGTCTTCGACCTGGATTCGGTTGTTGCAAAAACGACTGCATCATTTGGCAATGCTGAACTCTGGCTTGAGCAATCCCTTCGATGTATCGGATGTGGTGCCTGTGCTTTCGTTTGCCCGACCTGCGCGTGTTTTGATTTCCAGGATGAGCAGGACACAAAGAAAGGAGTTCGTTTACGTCTCTGGGATTCATGCGGATTTTCACTTTTTACCCTTCATACTTCGGGACATAACCCCAGGGAAGTCCAGAGCCAGCGGTGGCGTCAGCGCATCATGCATAAGTTCGCCTATATGCCCGAACAGCTAAAAGTTGTAGGATGCGAAGGTTGCGGCCGGTGTTCAAGGGCCTGCCCGGTGGATATGAATATAAAGGAACATTTAACAGCAATTAGGGAACAGGTTACGGTTTAATTTAGTGAATAGTGAATAGTGAATTGTGAATAGTCCTGCTAAGTTTACCAGGCACTAATCATCTGGAACCTTGCAACTGGAACCTGGCACAAACAATTAGACATCGATTTTAATACCAACTCATACCAGCATTCGAACAACATGGAGCAACAGAATATTTACCAGCCCTACCTTATGGAGATCGAAAAGATCACGGAAGAGGCGCCAATGGTCAAAACATTCCGGTTGAAGTTCACCAACGAAGAAGAAGGAAACAAGTTCTCATTCAGGACCGGGCAATTTGGAGAGTACTCTGTTTTCGGTGAAGGTGAAGTAACCTTTTGTGTTGCTTCCCCCCATACCCGGAAAGGGTATATTGAATGTACCTTCAGGCAGGCCGGCAGGGTTACCGCTGAACTGGCAAGTCTCTCGGAAGGGGATACAATAGGATTCCGCGGTCCTTACGGAAATATTTTCCCGATCGACGACTGGAAAGGTAAAAACCTGCTCTTCATTGCCGGTGGTATTGCTTTACCTCCCATGCGAAGCGTCATCTGGTCATGCCTCGACCTGAGGGATCAGTTTAAAGATATTTCTATCCTGTACGGCGCCCGTACAGTTGAAGACCTTGTGTATAAGAATGAACTGGCTGAATGGAAAGAAAGACCGGATGTTCACCTCGTTACTACTGTTGACCCGGGTGGGGAAACTCCGGACTGGTCAGGAGAAGTCGGATTTGTTCCCACCATTCTCGATAAAATGATTCCGGTGAGTGAAAACACCATAGCCATCGTTTGCGGACCGCCTGTCATGATCAAATTTACTTTCCCTGTCCTTGAGAAGTACGGTTTTAAAGATGAGCAGGTGTATACCACCCTCGAAAACAGGATGAAATGCGGCCTCGGAAAATGCGGAAGGTGCAATGTGGGCAAGGTATTCGTATGTAAGGACGGCCCTGTATTTACCCGAACCCAGCTCAAAGAGCTTCCTGACGAATATTAAGACCAACATTGAATCAAAAGAAAAGACCTGCCAGGTGATCCCGGCAGGTCTTTTTATTTAAAAAGTCATTGCTGCTCTATACTATCTTCGAATATAACCTCATAAACTGCACCCTTTCGAATTCAGCGGGGTTTTTCAGGCTTTGCTGGTTCATCTTGCCCCTGAATTCATCAATAGTGGTATACCCTTTTTTATCCATCCATTGTTCAATTCCTTCAATAATCGTTGTGACTGATCCAAAACCTTCTTTATAAAGCGTTGAAACCACCTCTACTGCTGTAGCTCCTGCAAGGAGTTGTTTGATAGCCGATTCAGCGGAATGAATTCCGGTTGTTGCAACCAAAGGACATCCAACCCTTCCTGATAATAAGGCAATCCATCGTAACACATTTGAATATTCCGAAGGATCGCTGAGTAAATATTTGGAATTGACTTCGAGTGTATTGATGTCAATATCAGGGTGGAAAGGACGGTTGAACAACACTAACCCGCTGATCCCGGTTTTTGAAAGATCAATTGCTGTAGTAGCCAATGCTGAGAAATAATACCCGATTTTGAGAGCCACCGGTATTTTTACCTGCTTCAGTACCGTTTCAATAATATCAAAATGTACTTTTTCATTTTCGGCCGAATTCTTCAATGTATTTGAAGGAAGCACAAAAACATTTAATTCCAGTGCATCGGCTCCGGCTGATTCGATCCTGCGGGCAAAGTAATGCCAGTCGTAAGCCGATGTGCAGTTGATGCTTGCAATAACCGGGATGTCAACCGATTTCTTTGCCTCTTCAACAAACGAAAGGTACTTCCCTAAAGTTTGTTCTTTTGCATGATCTTTCAGGTAAGCATACGCTTCTTCATAGTCATATTCCCTTTCATTCAATACCGACTGGTATCCTTTATGAAAGGAATTACCATTTTCTTTCCCGGTTTTATCCAGGAAACCGTTCATCTCATGTAATATCTGTTCCTCGAAAATTGACTTTAATACCAATGCCGATGCCCCGCTGGCGGCAGCATGTTTCACTTCAGCAACCGATCCGGTCAATCCTGAACTCCCGATGATAACGGGATTTTTTAATTTCAACCCGAGGTACTTTACCGACAAATCAGCCATAATGTGTGTGTTTTACATGAATTAAATATAGTAACAAAGATAGCCGGCATCAACCTGAAAACGCAACTTTGTTATTGGTAAAGTTAGCTAAAAAGACTCAGTTGGTGTTCTTATTCACGAATTTTTTTCGGAACTTTTTTAAGGCTTTGAATGCTCAGTGATGATATCCGGACGGCGGTGTTTAAATGACTTTGTCTGCATTTGTATTTGATAATAAATCAATAAGTTTAATTCTCATTCAGTTCATTATTCCCGGTTGAATCAATAAAAAAAGTCCCGGACAAATTACCCGGGACCAGAAATGGTTAATTAATAAACTGCTTATCTGCTTTAAACAAGTTGATTCTCTTTCACAATTTCTTTCAATGGCATCGGAGGGGTTGTCACTGCTTGTTGCAATAACCGATAAAACAACTTCCCTCTGTATGTTGAAAGTTTCCGATTGAATCGAAAAGCAAATTCATCAAGATAATACGACAGATGTTTTGGCGAAACGTTTCCCTGCTGTGTTCCATTAAGCCATCGCTTTACAAGCGAATCAACCATGTGCACATGGGGTAATAATTCATGTGCTTCTTGCCCACTGCCAGAAATGATTTTTGCTTCATGCTTATATTTCTTTGATTGAGATAAAGTACTGTAGCCGCTCCAGCCATCGGTGATAATTGTACTGCCTGGTTCAATATTATCTTCAATAAACCTCAGCAGATTAAAAGAAAGAGGTACAGTCCACTGGAATATCCCGAACTCAGGGGCCACAAACGAATCGGGATTCACGGCACTGCCTTGCGGTGCCCGTGGTGAAGTGGGGCAATTTTGTTTCCTTGGAACAGTGGGTTTCTGGTGGAGCGCCGACTTCACAAGCAACAGAACTGCATTTCTTCGGGGTGCAACAAATTATTCAACCAATATCTTCAAGTATACCTACAACAAGGAGTACGGATTTTCAGTTCGTTGCATTAAAGATTAAGCAATAATAACTAATTTCGCACAAGGAATTATAACCCTCACACCTCAG
>JANXXZ010000001.1 GCA_025350385.1 Bacteroidales bacterium | reverse complement strand
ATTCATTTTATCTTGCAGGCCCTTTATACCCAATGAATGAACTATACCCGCTTAAATTCAAACCCATTTTCAAGGAAAAGATATGGGGAGGCCGGAAGGCAAAGACCGTCTTCGGGCTTGATTTTGCCCCCTTGCCCAATTGCGGGGAGGTGTGGGTGCTTTCAGGGTACGCAGATAATGAGAGCGAAGTACTGAACGGTTTCCTGGAAGGCAACACGTTGAACGAACTGGCGGAGGTGTATATGGCCGACCTGCTGGGCGACAGTGTGTTTGAGAAGTGCGGCAGTGAATTCCCGCTGCTGATCAAGATACTGGATTCGAACGACTGGCTTTCGATACAGGTGCATCCCGGCGATGAGCTGGCAGCCAAAAGGCATCAGGGTTCAGGCAAAACCGAAATGTGGTACGTGATTGACGCTGAACCAGGGGCTGAACTGATCAGCGGTTTCAACAGTAAGCTTACTCCCGCGCAATACCTTGAAAAGCTGGAGGATAAATCGCTTGCAGACATCCTGAATTATGAGAAGGTACATCCGGGCGATGTATTCTTTATGCCCGCGGGACGGGTGCACGCTTTGGGCCCCGGTTTATTCGTGGCGGAGATCCAGCAGACCAGCGACCTTACTTACCGGATTTACGACTTCGACCGGGTGGATGATGAGGGCAATTCGCGGCAGCTGCATAATGACCTCGCGCTGGACGCGATTGACTTTGAATTTCATACGGATATCAAAACAGCCTATAAACCTGTGCCGAACAAAACGGTTCCCCTGGTTGAAAGTCCTTACTTCCATACACGTGTGCTTCATTTTGGCACGGCCGTTGTTAAGGATTACGGTCCCCTTGATTCCTTCGTGATTTTATTCTGTGTGTTGGGAGCCTGCAGGGTGGAATATACCGGCGGTACAGAAGCATTGAAAGCCGGGGAAGTGATTCTGATCCCTGCAGAGATGGCTGAAATTAAACTCGTTCCCGAAAAGGAGACCCGGTTACTTGAAATTTATGTGCCGTAGATCAGGCAACAGGCAACAAGCAACCGGCAACAGGCAAAAGTTATCAAGGGTAAGATTCGTGCAATGCTGAAATTATCCACTTTAATGCTAACCCAATAATCTCAACAACATAATGAAAAAACTGTTCGTCGCATCGCTCATTCTCCTTCTTGGAACCTCGCTCATGGCACAGGAAACCAAAACCGATAAAGTGCTTTTTAAACTTCCTTCGGTGAACGTAACGGATATGAATGGCAAAAAAATCAATACCGCTGAATTATCCAATAACGGTAAGCCTTTTATCATCAGTTTCTGGGCTACCTGGTGCAAACCCTGTGTGAAGGAACTCACCACAATTAGGGAAGTATACCAGGATTGGCAGACCGAAACCGGTGTAAAACTTATTGCCGTGTCCATCGACGATTCCCGTTCATCTGCACAGGTGAAAACCCTTGCTAACGGCAAGAACTGGGAGTATGAAATTATACTTGACCAGAACAGCGACTTCAAACGTGCCATGAATGTGAATGCGGTTCCGCATACCTTCATTGTTAATGGCAAGGGTGAGATCGTATGGCAGCACACCAGTTTCAGTGAGGGTTCCGAACTGGAACTCATCCGCCTGGTTAAGAAGTTGAATGCGGGCGAACCTCTCCCTAAATAAATGCCGTAACATCTGGAAAGCTGGAAGCATTTCGTAACAGGTTTCTTTTATCGGGGATTAAACCACTGAGACAGTGAGAAACTCTGAGTTTATTTTTATGTTTCTGGTTTTTTATGTGGTAATAATAATCGTCCTTCCTGTTGTTCCTGAAATGATTTTCAGACTTTCTGTTTGTCTTTCGCTCAGTCCCCGGTGACCTTAGTATATCTTTGGTTTTCTACTGATCAGACAAATCAGAAAACCCGGGGAACAATAGCAAGTGATCAGGTAGTAAGAGGATTGAAAATTGAATCATCAGTTAGCATACTATTAATAACCCTTAATTATCAATTTGTTTTCAGCCTGGTATAACTTGCTCATGTTTTCCCACTAAATTGAGTGTATCTAGAGGGTGAAAAATCCGTACCCGTTTTTTGCGCCTCCTCAGAGTCTTAACAATCCTGCTTTTAGAAATGCTAGGCGTCATTCCTGCAAAAATTTCCTGTCGGAGACCAAATCTTTTTTGCACTAACATCATCTTGAGTTCTTTTACTGCAACCTTCTCAGGTTTATTCTCCCTTTTTCTCAGGTAGATATTAAGTGCAACACTGAAGATGACAGTTATGATTATCCAGAGACCTTCCCCCACTGGCAGACCGTCACCCTCATAACCGGCTGGAGAAACCAGCGAGTATTGGGATGCCTGTGCTGACAGATTGCCTGAAATCAACAACATGATTAATACAGGGGTTATTATCGGACGATAGGAGGCTTTAAAAATCCTTGAAAAGCCTACAAGATTGTTCGTTTTCATAATAATCAAACGGTTAAGTAGATCTTAGTTAGATATCGCCGATATTAAGGAATTTGAAGTGGTATTCCCATTCCGAAACCCGTGAAGGGGAAGATATTCCCGTATGAGAGGAAATATCTTCCGTTGAAGTAGTAAATCCAAGTTGAGGAGTTGACAAGTAAACACGGGTAAGAATCGAACCAACGATTATGCTGTTACCGGACAGGTACAAAAATAGCAGCAAATGGCCGTTATGTCTATAGCTGAAATCAGGTTTCAGTAGTAGAGAAAGACTGATTAATGTTGTAGTAAAATCGTTACAGGTTTCTAGATGAAACATACATAAGAATAATTTTCTGTCAAGTTGAATATGAACCTGGCGGAATAAAATCATTCAGGATACAATCGGCCGGCTACAGAAATTGACAATGATCATAAATCAGACATTCTCCTGACAGATCTTTTCCAAATCCCGGAACACGGAACCACCCTGCCTTCCAACCCTTCCTGCCTTTTAACCCTCCAACCTTCCAACCATCCTTTTTCCCTGAGGCTCAAGGCAACAGGCACTATGCGCCCTAACTACAAAACGCAGGTGCCTGTTATAATGCCCCGGCCATCAATTTTTGTCGTATATCTTTTGGCTATGCTTTTTAATGCCTCCGACTGGATCTTTCTCAAGCACCTCCTTCATTTTCATCGAAACCATTTTTTTTACTGTATATAAGGCTCCCAATGCAATCAGAATCTCAACACCTCCGCCAATCGGAGCGCCGGTTTCACCTTTATTACCGGTTCCGTTATGCAGCGTACTGCCGGCATTCGAAGGCGGAGGTGGTGGCGGGCCTGCTCCCTGGCCTGAAACTCCTTCATTTAAAGTACAGGTGAGTATCCAGGTTAACATTGCCGTTAACATGAGTATCCTGGTAGATTTTTGCATGCAGAGTTGAAAAAGCAGCTGTTTTTATACTTCATTTAAAGCTTGTAAGATTGTTAATGCTAAATGGTTAATCAAAGCCTTGTAAGTCCTGAAATGCGAACTGTTTTAATGAAATGGCCCTAAGAAAACTTCTATTAATGGTGCTGATTCCTCCCTCACCTGAGCACCACCTTCTTACTGGCGGCATATCCTTTCGAAACCACCGTTACCACGTATACCCCGGAGACCGGATTCATTTCCACCCGGTTCATGTTGTTACCGGAAAGCATTCTATGCGTTATGACCTGGCCAAGCATATTGATTACGGTGATGGTATAGGGCTCGTTGCTTTTGTCATCTCGGATACAAATGCTGTTGCCGTTGGTATAAATAGTGAAATCATTACTCCCCTGTTCTTCAAGTCCGTCGGGTGAACCAAAAATCATCTTGAACCGGTTCGGGTCATCTCCCGGAGCGCCGGTAAAGGAATAGGATGAGGATTGTTTCATGTTTATTTTATCGCCGGTTTTCAGGTCTTCGAGCCATACCTTGTCGCTTAGCGTGAAATCCCTGATATTGGCAGCATTGATAGTGTAGGTTGCGTCAACGCCGGTTTTTGCCGATATGGCTACAACCTGGCCTTCAGTAATCGCGCTGTAGCGGTCGATGGAATAATTATTCCCGTTTTTTACCGAGTATATTTCAGGGCTTTGGGTATAGAAACTCCAGAACTTGGCGCTGCCTCCACCTGTATATGCCGGGTTAAAATCAACAATCATTTCATCGCTGTAGGTATTTGCATCACAGGTAATTTTAAGACGGACGAGGTTTGTTTCCGAATCCTCATTTTTTAGCCAGACCTGTGTGCTTTGTGTCCTCACAGCATTGGCAATCACCAGGTTACCTGACGTACTAGCCTCGACAAAAAAGGCCTGGCCGGAAGCTATATATTGGCTGACTCCGTTAGTGCCGGAAGTTCCTCCCGAATTAAATGTCCCATAGTTCGCTGTGGCGTCATTCCAGATCCAGTAATCATATCCTGATCCGGAAACAGTAAGATTTGAACGGGACCAGCCGGTTGCAGCTTTCCAGTCGATGGCCGAAGGATAAGGATTCCCAACAAGGTTGTATGGATTGGCTCCTTTTGTTATAGCTTTTGTAACACTTCCCACATTCAATGTACCGGTAAAAAGATGGGTTTCGGGCGAGCTTGCTGAAGGATACCATCCGGCATTGTAAGCCGTGAGATATCCCCTGCCTGCTTCAAGTGCAGGTGGTGTAGAAGCACCGAAACCGGCCACGCTGCCAACCGCTTCAACTGTCCGCTCATTATATTCCCCCGCATCATTTTTCCTCAGGTTAACCCAGTACAGTTCATTGGTAATATTGGCATTCGGATTCCAGTAATAGAAATCCCAGTTATAGGTTACCACACCCCAGCCGGGCGGCGAACCGGAAGGTGTGGGTACAAACTGGGGCCATATGGCCTGGCTGCTTACGGGTGATGAAAGGAAATGCCATTTAAAGTCATTGGCAATGTAACGTTCAACGGATGTAGTTCCATTTATAGTAATTCCACTGCTCGTGTTGTAATCAACCAGAGAACCGGTACCTGATGAGGTTGATTTAATAATTAGACCGGCAGTTCCTGTTGTTCTGATGTGAGCTGCATTTTGCAGAGTGACATATGCTGTTGGTTGAATTATTATTCCCTGGGCAATCGCATCCAGGAAAGGTATCAATGCCACGATGCATGCAAAGAGTATCGGATTTTTCATAGATTTTCTCTGGAATGATTATTTGATAAATTCAGTATGACTGCCAAAACTATCAATCTCATAATGAAAGTCAATTGATAACAATGCCGCTTTATCGCCCAGGTTATCATTTGCTCCGGCACCATCGCGGTAAACACGGCATACCAGCAGGCTACTGATTGTTTTACCTGTACCTGAGATTGTTCCCAACGGAGTTAAGGTGCATTGCCTGTTGGCCAACGATTGAGTTGGTGATGATTCATTATAAAGAAGGTAATTTGATACTGTCGACGTAGTAGAGCCGGTAAAAACTCCATTAAGATTAACCCACTGATAATCCATTGTCCATCTTACCCTGCTTGTACCTGCGTCAGTCATTGGAGCCCAATGGATATGCGGGTACAGATTGCTTCCCTCCATATAATTATGAGGCAACTGCACGGTAAAAGTCACTTCCTCAAGTTTAGCATCTTCAAACATCCAGGTATAGATATCACTTGTAGAAAACAATCCCCATAAAGGGACATTTGTTCCATTATTTCTTGCGATAGAAGGATTGATCACTATATCATTAAAGGTAGTAGCTGTTCCATGCAATGTTACAGAACCATCATCAGCAATAGCCATATAGTTGGTACCATTGATTCCTCCGCTCAACGCCTTTACCCATATTGTTCCGTTCCAGAAGTAAATACCTTTATCAGTAAGAGCTGAAGTTCCCGTGTTGTAAACCATTAAACCTGTTGCCGGGGAAGAGATTGTGGATACATCTGTGAGTGATGTAAGAGCAATCCTAGGGGGCATAAAACCCTTGTTTGTTGATTTTACATCCAGCATAGCGCCGCTGGCTGGAGTGGTGTAGGAAGCGTCATCGCTTACAATCACCTGTTGCGAATGGACTAAAACAGGTAAACAAATAATACCTGATAAAATGAGCGCCAGGATTGTTCTTTTCATTTTATATGATTTTTGATTTAACCTTGAAAAGATGTACCGGCAGGTATCCGTGTATTTGTGAAGGAGATTCGTTGCCGGATGAATCGCTTTTCATTCATGGAAGCTAACACTTGAATAGAAAGATATCCCCGGAAAACCAGGGATATCTTCAGTTGGTGTAGTGGGTTGAGCTGAGGAGTAGGACAAGTGAATAAGCGTAATACTGGAACTTGCACTGTTTCTGACATTTGCTGCGTTCCCGGCAGAAGGTGTAGTATACCAAGCGGTTTTAGATTCATAAGCCGGAGTAATGATCCATTTGATTTTATGCTCAAGGCTTAATTGCTTTATATTCAATGGTTTGCTTATTTCAGATCTTGTTCCGGAACCGTTATCTGACCGGTTTTACCATCTGTATTCCTGTTAATCGGAACAAAAAATAAGCATTGAAAATGCAACGAATGAACAGTCACAAAAATAACCCAGGATATCCGGCCCTGCTATAGCGGATTTCATGCTTTGATTGTAGCGGATAGTATAAAAATTGTGTAACGGAACGAACTACACAGGTGTATATTCCTGCTCTTTACCGGATTTTTTGAGAAACAGAATAATACAACCTGATGCGTGAGAGTCGATCTGTCAGGTTTTTAGACGCAGCATTGCATCATCAGGATGCTGAAGAACGCTTATTGAACTGATCCTAAAACAGAAGTCAGAGTCTGTAAAAAGCATAGTTCTACACATGAAAGCAGCTTCCCCCTATTGATGAGAGGAGACCGGGCGAGGGGAGACAAGGCGAAAACAGTTACTCCGATAGTCTTCTGACTCCGTACATTGATCTTTCGATCTGTATTCCAGCAATAATTTCGTATAATTCTACTGATTTTGAAAAAATGCTTATTCACTTAAAACAAGTCAGGATTCCATTTTAAAAAGACAAGAATGTCTGGATGGCTTAAAGGTAAACTACCGTGGGCACAACTTAGCGCAGCAATTTCATGAGCACCTTTGAAAATAAACAATAGCGAATAATAGACCACATAGGAAAGCAGACAGGAGTTTAATGGAATTTCAGAATAGTAAAAGAGAGATATCTACACCAATACTATCATTTTCTATGTGTTTTTCTATTGTGTCCTATGTGAGTATGTGTTTTAATAGATGACCGACCCAACTTTGAAGAAAGCCTTCAAACAATTACCAGCTAACAGTATACTGATATCCGTATAGGGTGTCTTTCATTTCTGTATACTTGACCGAAGTGGATAAGCAGTTTTGAAAATTCAGACCCGATGTTTAAAAATTTCGTTGAAATTCGATTAAGCATCAACCGATTCATTGACAGTTGAATAAAAGCAATGCCAGATTCGGGTAATCTTTCATAATCTGTTGACATTCATCGATGAAAAGAAAGCCAAGCAAAAGTTCTCTCAACAATCCAGCGTTTTGGCAATACTTTGAAAGTATGTGTCTCATTTCTCTTCACTATTTCCAACGTCCAGCCGAATTGAATCCGAACCCACTCAATCAATTCACCAATATACCCTCCATCGGCAAAAATCTTCTGAATACCGTTAAGATACTTATCCTTCAATGCCTGCAATACTTCCTTGGCACCAACACTATCGTGAATGTTTGCGGCATGGATTACGATAATCATTACCAAACCAAGGGGATCAACAACAATGTGACGCTTTCTTCCTTTAATTTTTTTACCTCCATCATAGCCAACATCTCCTTAGCAAAGATTACATGCCCAGGCACTCTGGCTGTCCACAATGCCTACCGATGGTGTAGGCTTTTTGCCGATACTTATTCTAATTCTTTCAACAAGATTATCGTGTGTTTCTTCAATCAACCCTTCTCTCTTCCACTTGCGGAAGTAGTAATAAACCGACTCCCATGGAGCATATTCTTTTGCAAGCGTGCGCCATTGAATTCAGCTTTTAGTAATGTAAAACAACGCATTCATGATTTCATGAAAAAGATATTTCCTCTTCTTTTGGTTGGGGTCAACAATTTTTCAATAACTTGCCACTGGCTTTCGGTCAAATCACTTGGGTAAGTTTTCATAATAGTTTGTTTTTTAGTTCATTACAAACTGACGAAAACTTCCCATTGAGTTACGAAGGCCATTTTACTTTTTATTCACATTCAATTGTTAATCAGCACAATAATCAAGTTTTCCCTAATTTTTAAACAGACTCTTAATCATCCGGTTATCTGCAAATTTAATCCTCAATCAAAGGCTGATACTGCCTGGCTTTTCCTCTTTGATTTCAGAATCAGGTTGACTCATAGGATCGGACTGAGATTTTTCTGTTTCATTCCCTTTGAAAAAGCTTCGTTGAAAAATGATCAGGCTTATCACACCTGTGGTGATTGCTGAATCGGCAGCATTGAACACCGGCCGGAAAAACTGGAATTGTTCTCCTCCCACGAAAGGAACCCAGGAAGGATAATTACCCTCGAGTATGGGGAAATAGAACATGTCAACCACTTTACCATGCAGAAAGCTGCTGTAACCGCCTTCGGCTGGAAAGAGGCGGGCTGCATTGGAAAAGGTGCTTTCGCTGAAGATCAATCCGTAAAAGGCACTATCTATAATATTCCCGATAGCCCCGGCCAGGATGAGTGAAAAACAGAAAATGAGCCCGAATTTTTCTTTCTTCAGGTTGAGATGGTAGATATACCAAACCAGGAAAACTACCGCAACGATGCGAAAAAGACTCAGGAACAATTTACCGTAATCGCCGGCAAACTGCAGCCCAAAAGCCATTCCATTATTTTCGGTGAAATGCAGGATAGCCCAGTTGCCGGCAAGGTGGATCTCCTGGCCGAGAGTCATAGTGGTTTTTATCCATAACTTCAGGACCTGGTCGAAAGCCAGGACAATGAATACGATCAACAACGACTTTTTCAATGCCAGTTCTTATTTCTGGTTGAGTTTAGCTTCGATGCTGAGCGTTGCATGAGGAACAGAGCGGAGTCGTTCTTTGGATATCAGTTTGCCGGTAGCACGGCAAATGCCGTATGATTTATTTTCGATACGCACAAGAGCGTTTTCAAGGTTCTGGATAAATTTTTCCTGCCTGGCTGCCAACCGCGAATTCTCTTCTTTTGACATCACCTGGTAACCTTCTTCCAATACTTTAAAAGTAGGTGAAGTATCCATAATGTCGTGATCATTGCTGTTGGTATAGGCTTCGGTAAGCAATTGCAGGTCGTGACGGGCTTTTTCAAGCTTATCAAGGATAATCAGGCGGAATTCTTCAAGTTCCTCATCCGAATATCTACTCCATACTTTTTCCACTTTTACTTCTTCCTCTTTCATCTGCAGAATTATTACTTTAATGGTTAATGAATGTGATACTTGCAGTGCTCATCGCACGTTGGTTCAAATCTAAATTATTTTACTTTATTAATAACTATACCTACTGAAATGTCATCAGTTAACTCGACATTTTCTTTACCGGCGTTGTCACCGGGTGTAATGAGCTCAAGAAATTCACACAATGTTTCCGAGCAAATATAGGTATAATTATGTGCAATAGCCGACTCGATCAAATCGTTTTTTTCGATCTTAAGGCTTATCTTATCCGTTACATCAAATCCTTTATCCTTGCGGAGATTCTGGATACGGTTTACCAGTTCGCGGGCTATTCCTTCCTCCACCAGTTGGGGGGTTAAGGTGATATCAAGCGCTACTGTTAGAGCCCCCTGGTTGGCGACAACCCAACCCGGGATGTCTTCGGTCGCAATTTCAACATCAGCCAATTCAATTTCAACATCTTGTCCTGACAAATCGAAAACATACTTTCCGTCATTCTCAATCCGGGTGATTTCGTTCTGCGAAAAACTGGCTATGGCAGCGGCAATTTCTTTCATTTGTTTACCAAAGCGGGGACCCAGTGTTTTGAAATTTGCCTTAATCCTTTTCACCAGGAAACCTGCCGACTCTGAAAGATATTCAATCTCTTTGACATTCACTTCCGATGTGATCAGGTTGCTTACAAGTTCCAGTTGAGCCTGAAATCCGGCAGAAGCAACAGGCAAAAGAATTTTTTGCAATGGCTGCCTTACCCGGAGATTGGTTTTTTTGCGCAAACTCAGCACCAAGCTCGAAACTGTCTGGGCCAGTTCCATGCGTTCTTCCAGTTGCTTGTCAATCATTTTTTCGTCGGCAATCGGGAAATCGGAAAGATGCACGGAAATGGATTTTTCAAGTCCTGTGATACAGTTCAGATCGATAAATAACCGGTCACAAAAGAAGGGAGCGATAGGTGAAGCAAGTTTTGACAGGGTTATCAGGCAGGTATACAAGGTTTGGTATGCTGAAATCTTATCCTGCGAATATTCCCCTTTCCAGAAACGGCGGCGTGAAAGACGCACATACCAGTTGCTGAGATGCGCAGCAACAAAGTCGGCAATGAGACGGCCGGCTTTGGTTGGTTCATAATCGGCATAAGCTGCATCCGTGTTTTTGATAAGCGTGTTGAGTTCCGAAAGGATCCAGCGGTCAATTTCAGGTCGACTTGAGAAGGGCACATCCTCCTCAGCATACCTGAAGTTGTCAATATTTGCGTATAAAGTGAAAAAACTATAGGAATTGTGCAGTGTGCCGAAAAATTTACGCTGAACTTCGGCTATTCCTTCAAGGTCGAATTTAAGGTTATCCCAGGGCTGGGCATTGGTGATCATGTACCAGCGGGTGGCATCCGGGCCGTATTTTTCAAGTGTTTCGAAAGGATCAGCAGCATTACCGAGGCGTTTGCTCATTTTATTCCCGCTCTTGTCGAGAACCAGGCCGTTTGAAACGACTGTTTTAAAGGCAACTGAATCAAATGCCAATGTTCCTATGGCGTGAAGCGTATAGAACCAGCCGCGGGTCTGATCCACCCCTTCGGCAATAAAGTCAGCAGGGAAATACTCTTTTATCTCTTCAACACCTTCGAACGGGTAATGAAACTGGGCATAAGGCATGGCTCCGGAATCGAACCAAACGTCGATAAGATCTGCCTCGCGGGGCATCTTTTTCCCGGTTGGCGACACAAGGATGATGTCATCCACATAGGGGCGGTGAAGGTCGAACAGGATATAGTTTTCTTTTGAATTATCGCCGGGGACGAAATCAGCAAACGGGTTCACCTGCATAAAGCCGGCTTTAACCGATTTTTCAATTTCTGATTTGAGTTGTTCAACCGATTCGATGCAGATTTCCTCGGTACGGTCTTCACTTACCCATATAGGTAAAGGAGTGCCCCAGTATCGGGAGCGCGAAAGGTTCCAGTCCTGCAGGTTTTCGAGCCAGTTACCGAAACGACCGGTGCCTGTGGATTCGGGTTTCCAGTTGATCGTTTTGTTCAGTTCGATCATCCGGTCCTTAAGGGCAGTGGTACGAATGAACCAGGAGTCGAGCGGGTAATAAAGAATGGGCTTGTCGGTACGCCAGCAATGCGGGTAAGAGTGTATGTATTTTTCGGTCTTAAAGGCGCGGTTCTCTTTTTTTAGTTTTACAATGATATCAATATCAACATTTTCGCTGTTGTTTGGATCATAATCCTTGGCATATTCGGCCTTTACATACCGCCCGGCAAACTCGCCCATTTCTTCTGTGAAGCGGCCCTGCTTATCAACAAGAGTAAGGGCACCGAGGCCGTATTGTTTCGCAGTCCTGAAATCGTCGGCTCCAAAACTGGGAGCTATATGAACGATACCGGTACCATCTTCGGTAGTAACGAAATCGCCGGTTACCACAACAAAGGCATCTCCTGTTTCCGGTTGCGCATAGGGGAGGAGTTGCTCGTACCGGAGTCCTGCCAATTGAGAACCTTTGAACTCAGCCAGAATCTTAAATGGTATGTTTTTCTGGCCTGGTTCATACTCTTCAAAGCTAAGTTCAGCATTCTTTTCAGGAAAATAGTTGCTGAAAAGCGGTTTAGCCAGCACCAGTCGTACCGGTAGATGAGTATAAGGATTGAATGTACTTACGAGCACATAATCAATATCTTTCCCGACAGCTAAGGCTGTGTTTGAAGGAAGCGTCCAGGGCGTGGTAGTCCAGGCCAGTATAAAGGTTTCTTCGTTTTCCGTGTCAAAGAGTTTAGGAATGAGTGCATGACCGGTGTCATTCCGCACTTTGAACTGTGCCACCAAAGTATTGTCCTTTACATCCCGGTAACAACCGGGCTGGTTGAGTTCGTGTGTGCTAAGTCCTGTTCCTGCAGCCGGTGAATAGGGCTGAATAGTATAACCCTTATAAATCAGGCCTTTTTTATAGAGTTGTGCCAGCAGGTACCAGCAGGTTTCAATATACGTATTGTCGAAGGTAAGGTATGGGTTCTTGAGATCAACCCAATAACCGATTTTGAGAGTGAGGTCGTCCCAGAGATCCTTATATTTCATTACCTCTTTACGGCAGGCTTTGTTATAATCGTCAACGCTGATCTTCTTCCCAATATCTTCCTTAGTAATTCCGAGTGTTTTTTCAACGGCAATTTCAATCGGCAGGCCATGGGTATCCCAACCGGCTTTTCGTTCAACAAAAAAGCCTTTCAGTGTTTTGTATCGGCAAAAAATATCCTTTATGGCACGAGCCATAACATGGTGTATACCAGGTAATCCATTAGCCGAAGGCGGACCTTCGTAAAATACATAAGGCGTATGATGGCTCCGGTTCCCGAGGCTTTGTTCAAAGATATGGTTCTCTGTCCAGAAGTCGAGTACCTCGTTGCCAATACGAGTCAGGCTAAGTTGTTTATATTCAGGATATTTCTTATCCATCAGCAAGTAATTTGAGCATTTTGTAAAAAGTGTGCAAAGTTATGAAAAATTTTAATAATTCTATCTATAGGAAAGACTTAGCAATTTGATAATCAACCATAATAATTATAGTATCAATTTTCAATTTTTAATGTTGAATGAAACATTTCATGATAATGTTGCGTTAGTATTAAAACTATTGTAATTTAGTTCTCTGAAAACCTATTAAACTATTCGCCATGGGAAAATCGAAGGATAAAGAGAATAAGGAAGAAAAGAAAAAGCCAACCAAAACCCTAAAGGAAAAGAGGCTTGAAAAGAAAGAGAAAAAGGCCGGAAAAAGCTAATTTCTCATCGTGTAGCTTTCATTACTACTTGCAGCCGGGGCTAATCTCTCCCCGGTTTTTTATTTAAGTTTCAGCAGGATCAGTATGGGAGAGCCTCTATAAAAATTTGAATGTAAAAATTGGTTCTGTAATTATTGAGATCTTTCGTTTTACCATCAGATCTTAAGCAACTAGTTAGAAAAGATCATCAATTGTGATGTCAATTACTTCCAATTCATTGGAGTATTCATTGCGGTTGATTCCAAACGGGGTTACAAGGGTAAGAAAGATGTTCTTCCTGGTACCGGTTTGTTTCCTGAAAACTTCAATTTTTTGTTTCAGCTCTTTTGCGTAGGAGGAGTCGATTGTATATTCTGTATTGTAGAATTTCATTTCGCAAAGATTGATAATCCCGTCTTTCCGGTCGATAAGCAGATCGATCTGGGCACCGGACAGGTCTGATTCTTTTGGTGGTTGAAAACGCCAGGTGCTTATTTGGGTTTCAATACCTGAAATTCCCAATTTGATTTTCAATTTCTGCACATGTTTCATGCATATATTTTCGAAACAGTAGCCTGCCCATATTTTCATTTGCTGACTGTTCTGCCGTGTCATCCAGTATCCTTCTCCCTGCGACCGTTTGCCAACCGGTTTTATCCACTTTAAATGAAATAATGAGAATTCATCCGACAAGCGGTAAACCACGTCATTTGCCTTTTTTCCAAACGGGATGCCGGATTCGATAAAGCCGGACTCTTCCAGTTCTTCCAAAATCAAACTGGCAGTACCGCCCGATTTTACTCCTGCCTGGGCAAGAATTTCCGAACGGCTCATTCCTTTTCTTTTTTCCGACAAGAGTTCTACGATCTTCATGTGCTGTTCCCCTTTTTCGAAGAGTGAACGATACAGCTGTTCATATTCCCGGCGAAGCGGGCCGGAATCGGCGAAGCAAAGCATCTCAATTAGCTGTGCGGCTGATAAACCTGGTTTTATGAAATTCAGATAATAGGGTACACCACCCAATGCCATATATAGCTGAATTATGGAGTAATTATTCAGCTTTCTTATTCCCTTGTTTCGGAGAAATTCCCTGGTTTCAGCAAGGGTAAAAGGAAGCAGACGGATTTGCCGGGTCAGCCTGTTATGTAAGCCACCCCTGGACCGGACAATATGCTGGATCATCCATGAGGCTGAAGAACCGCAAACCACCAGGATAAGATTGGTTTGTTTTGATCCGTAGCCATTCCAGAAGTGCTGCAGTGCCGCCAGGAAATTGGATTTCGCCGTGTTTAGCCAGGGCAGCTCATCAATAAACACTACTCTTTTTCCTTTCAGTTTTGTGTTTTTCAAGGATTCAAGAAAGGACTCCAATTGAAGGAATGCTTCAAACCATGAAGCCGGGATTGCAGGGTTGATGCCTGTTCCCATTGATTTCCCCAGCGATATGGAAAAGTTTAGGAGTTGATCTTTCAAACTGCTTCCCGGTATACCTGTCATCTCGAAACAAATGCCGGAGTCAAAGTATTCCCTGATCAGGTATGTTTTTCCGATTCTTCTCCTGCCATAAACTGCAATGAACTCTGCACCGGACGAGTTGAGCGATTGTTTTAAAATTGCAATCTGGTCCGTTCTGCCAATGATATTTTTCTCTGCCATTATTTAAAAGATTGTTCAGAAATGATTTTTATACTCAGCCAAAATATGATAAAAATACATAAAATGGCTGAATATAATCTCTTGTTTACAACCAAAATCTGCAGTTCTGACTACTTACGACCAGGTACAAACAGATTATCTTCAGCCAAAATACAAAAATAGTTGAGATTATGGCTGAGTTTATTTGTCCTGATCTAATTTGATTCGAAATCGTAAACTATTAATAACCAATACTATGAAGGTAAGTTTTGTATCTAAAAACAAGAATTTCATGATTGTATGACATTTAATTACTTTTGCAGAATGCGTCATTTCATCATTCCCATCTTTGTTCCGGAACTCGCCTGTCCCAATAAGTGTGTTTTCTGCAACCAGCGAAAGATATCAGGAGCGTTATGCCAGCCATCAGAAAAGGACGTGATGGAGAGCATTGAAAAACACCTGGTAACCATTCCTGCTGGCAATGAAGTGGAGATTGGGTTTTTTGGCGGCAATTTTACC
>JANXXZ010000571.1 GCA_025350385.1 Bacteroidales bacterium | reverse complement strand
TAATATTTTGAATCCTACAAACCCTCTGAGATGAAGGTGTATGAAGTTCCTTTCAACGAAGCAATAGATCCGGAAATGCAGCACTGGATGCCTTACCTGGTTTCGCATGCATCCAATAATGATGGTATCGTTAGGTTCAAGGTTGTCTTTACTGACTCGGATCCCTTGTTAAGGCTGTGGTTTGTCCAAAAACTTACTGATCCGGGAAAAATCCGGCAACTGCTGGCTGAACCAATGTTTCTGGTTCATTACCCGGATAAAACGGTGAAAAAGGTCAATAATCCATTCCGGTTCGAAGGTTCGGAGCGAATCCTGGAAGTTAAATAATCCTTTAAGAGTCATGCTATAAAAACAAAAAATCCGACCTTGGCGGATTTTTTTGTGCGCGGTACTGGATTCGAACCAGTGACCCCTACCCTGTCAAGGTAATGCTCTAAACCAACTGAGCTAACAGCGCATTATGAATGCAAAAATACTGATTTATTATTAAACTCAACCTTCACAGGTGTTTTTAATGAAATGCATACAACTGGTATACCCTAAACTTCTACATTTGTCCAAAACTCCAGTTTTATGAAAAAGACCAGCTTCTACCTGCTGATATTCATTTTGTATTCATTTACCGGTTTGCATTTAAATGCTCAGAACGGCACCAAACTTTTTGAGTTCGACGATTTCTTTAAGAACTACACTTTTTACTCGCGCGGAACCCGGGATATGCGATCCATGAAGGATGGAGAAACTTATTCTGTATCTGAAGACCTTGGCACAAAGCTCGTTCAGCGGAGTTATGCCACCGGCGAAGCCGTTAAAACACTACTGGACCTGGCTATCTTGAAAAATGATAAATTGACTGCTTTTACCGATTATAGTTTTAGCCCTGATGAAACCAAAATAATACTGGAAACAGACCAGGAATCCATATACCGTCATTCCTTTACTGCCAGTTATTTTGTATATGACTTTATCACTTCAACCTTGAAACCGATTTCGGAAAACGGCCGGCAGCAGCTGGCAACCTTTTCTCCCGACGGAAACAAGATAGCCTTCGTGAGGCAGAATAACCTGTTCTACGTTGATCTGGGTACCCGAAAAGAAACACAGATCACCCAGGATGGCAAATTCAATTTTATCATTAACGGGGCGCCCGACTGGGTATATGAAGAAGAGTTTTCATTCAGCCAGGCCTATGAATGGTCGCCCGATAGTAAAACCATCGCCTGGATCCGGTTTAACGAAACCCTGGTGCCCGAATTCAGCATGAGCATGTTTCAGGGAGCCGAACCGGCGCTTGATGAGAACAAACTCTATCCACATTGCACTTCGTTCAAATATCCAAAAGCAGGAGAAGTAAACTCAATAATAAGCGTTCACACCTATGATCTTGCTTCAGGCGCAAAGCAACTCATGGATATCGGTAAGCAAACGGATATTTACATTCCTCGAATCCGCTGGACAATGGATCCCGGCAAACTTGCCATTTTCCGGCTGAACCGTTACCAGAACCATTTCGAAATCCTTTTAGCGGATCCTAAAAGCGGCGCATGCCAGGTTTTTTATACTGAAGATAATAAGTATTATGTTGATGAGAAATACCTTGACGACATCAAGTTCCTGGATGACAATAGGCACCTCCTGATCCGTTCCGAGCGTGAAGGCTGGGATCGGATCTACCTTTACACAATGGATGGAAAACTTGAAAGTACCGTTACCAAAGACAATGTGGATATAACGGACCTGAACGGCTGTGATGTAAAAAACAAACTGATCTATTATACCTCGGCCGAACCTACGCCTTATCAGCGCGAAATATACAGCATCAAGTGGGATGGTACCGGCAGGAAAAAGCTTTCGGAAAAAGAAGGCATGAACAGCATAAAATTCAGCGAAGGGTTTAAGTACTATTCGATTACCTGGACAGACTCGAAAACGCCTTCACAAACAACACTTTATAACCCTAAAGGTAAAGTAGTCCGCGTTCTGGACAACAGCAAGGCTCTTATTGAAAAACTGAAGGAATATAAATTCAACAGTAAGGAATTTTTCACATTCAACACCTCTGATAATGTGAAGCTCTATGGGTGGATGGTTAAGCCTCCCGATTTTGATCCGACCAAAAAATATCCTGTCTTCATGACCCAATACAGCGGGCCGGGTTCGCAGAGCGCCCTCGACCGTTGGGAACTCGGATGGGAAGAATACATGGCACGGCTGGGTTACATAATTGTATGTGTGGATGGACGTGGAACCGGCGCCAGGGGTGAAGAATTCCGAAAGATGACTTACCTCCAGCTTGGAAAATTCGAAACCATCGACCAGGTGGAAGCAGCAAAATACGTCGGTACGTTGCCATTTGTAGATTCAAAAAGGATAGGTATCTGGGGCTGGAGTTATGGCGGGTACATTTCATCTTCCTGCCTGGTGAAAGGTGATGGTGTTTTCAAAGCCGCTATTGCCGTGGCTCCTGTCACCAACTGGCGTTACTATGATAACATCTATACCGAACGCTTCATGCGCACCCCCCAGGAAAACCCGGACGGGTATGATCAGAATTCACCCCTCAATTTTGCCGAAAACTTCAAGGGTAAATTCCTGATCTGTCATGGGCTGGCCGATGACAATGTGCATGTCCAGAACACCATCGAGTTTACCGAACGCCTCGTCCAGGCCAACAAACAGTTCGAGATGCAGCTATATACAAACCGTAATCATGGAATTTACGGCGGGAATACTTCTTATCATCTCTATACAAGAATGACAAGGTTTTTATTGGAAAATCTTTAGAAGATTTCTGATCTATTGAACTGTAAAATAGTTATGCATACGCATTTCTAAACCTACAAACCTGAGAACGACTGGTTTCGAAAATCCTGTCAGGTGGATAAGGCAGAATCGTATTGATTTGTTTCCTGGCTGGTGGAAGTTGGGAATAGTGAAGAGAAATGATATACCTATTTTCAATATATGGCCCAAACGCTGGTTTGTTGAAAGAACTTTTGCCTGGCTTTCTATTCATCGATGAATGTCAAAAGATTATGAAAGGCTACCCGAATATCGGCACAGGATTTATCCAGTTATCCATGATTCATCAGATACTCAATCGAGTCGCAATATGATTTTTAATCAGTTTTAAAGAACTTAAAAAGTTAAAATAAGAAACTAATAATATACAGATATAAGACTGATAATATATGTCAGATATAGGACATCAGGTTCTTCTATACGGGTGCTAAAATATAGAAAGGTCTTAAATCATAGCTATTTATCTTTTGTAAGATGAATGAAAAGAAGGTTCCTCCTTCATCAAAAAGTACAAAAGATCCATCTCCATCGAAAAAGCAAGGGCATTCATCGAAATAATTTTTTTACCCTTTTATTCCAAACTACCTTCGTTTGAGAAATTTAAAACCCTGGTAATATGAATCGTCTGAAAGCCTTAATTGTAATTGCATTAATCTTGCTTACAACAGGATGCAACGACTTTTTCATGATTTGTTCGCTGAACCCATTCTACCTGGATAAAGATGTGGTTCTGAAGCCTGAAATTGAAGGTAGGTGGAATGCAAATCCATTGCGACCAAAAAACAAATCCAAAATTAACAATGAATCTTCTGTTTGGAAACAGGCAGATACCACTTCAATGTGGAAAATTGAAAGGTTTATTATAGAAGAATCCATGAAAACCAAACGGGGAAAGGATTCAACTATATTTAAGCCAATGAATTATTACCTGGTAAAACTAATTAGCAACCAGGCTGACACTTCAACGTACCAGTTCAAGATGGTACTTTTTCGTGTGAATAAAATGCTTTATGCTGATTTTATGCCTTACAGCAACACCGGACTGGAAAAGAGCCGCATCGCTTCCGATAATTACCTTTCGGTTCATACACTCGCTAGGGTTGTTATTCGCAATAAACAACTTGATGTTTCGTGGCTGGGGGCTGAATCGATGGAGGAAATGATCGGGAAAAAACGCGTCAGGGTCAGTTACCGGTGGGTAAGCAGTGTCAGCAGGTTGCTGCTTACAGGAAGTTCGCAACAGCTGACTGACATGATTGATCGCTATGCAGGCGAAAGTCGTTTTATTGACTGGGAAAGCCAAAGAGCAATGCTGACATTAAACCGCATTAAATAAAAAAGCCATGAAACTTAAAAATTATAAAAAACAACTGATCATCGCAATGCATTTGCTTTTCTGGATGATCTCCATCAATGCGTGGAATATCGTTTTCAACCCTGGCGTCGAATCGGACAGCGCCATCAAAGGACTTCAGGATTATTGGTCTACTTTGATTTTAATTTACTGCCTGTTCTTTTTATACTGCCTGCTTCCATTTATATGGTGTTTTAAAGAAACACGGAAATGGCTTAAAATTACACTCACAATCATTTTCCTGATCCCGGCAGTCTATATATTTTATCAATTATTATTACCAGTCGGGGAGAGAACTGACATCTCATTATTTACCGACATTTTTCTCACCGCTTTTTTATACATCCTGGTTTTTCACCTTACAATAGCTGCTGCCGTTTACTACAACCTCAGAGTTATGATTCCCCGCTACCTGACAAAGAGTAAATTCATAATTTACCTGCTCTATTTAATAGCTTTAATTTTTGCTACTGCAATAGCAAACTTTGCCTTGTACGACTATTGTATCGATAAAGTTTTCCCGAACCTGTACTTCATTTCCTACTTCAAAGTTTGGGAATTAACTATTATTGTTACAGTTTACCTGGTATTTACTACTATTGTTTTTCTGGTCTGGCAATATGCGCAGATGTTGATAGCTAACCGGGAAAAGGCTCAAAATGAACTTCAGGCACTGAAAGCGCAAATAAATCCCCATTTTCTTTTCAATAATCTGAACACAATTTATTCGCTCGCCTCAAAAAAAGACGAACGCACCAAGGATGTGATTTTGAAATTATCCGATTTTCTTCGCTATGTGCTTTATGATACAACCAGCGAATCTATCCCGTTGGAGAAAGAAGTGGAAATTATTCGCACCTATGTTGAACTCCAGAAAGAACGGATAAATCCTTCAATAACCCAGGTAACACTTACTCAGGAAGGCAATTTCGGGAATGCTGAGATAATACCTTTATTGCTGCTACCATTGGCTGAAAACTGTTTTAAACACGGAATTGGGAAGAAACCCGGAAAGATTCAAATGCACATCGGTTTCAACGGGAAACAACTGCTGTTTACAACTGAAAATACAATAGCCTTGCGCGAAAAAACCAATAAAGAAGAAAATGGCGGAATTGGGATCAGCAATGTGGAAAAACGATTAAATTTGTTATATTCCGACCGGCATTCAATTCGTTTCGCAGAAAAAGATAGAATTTATAAGGTAGAATTGAAGGTCAATCTATAGACGTGTAAACTGCAATGAATGATTGAATTATTGAGAAAGAGAACTTTAACCTATTGGAAAACCACCGATGAATTGCATAATCATTGAAGACGAACCCGCGGCACAATCCATCCTTGAACAAAATCTTTCCCTCTGTCCTGGCATGCAATGTTGCGGGATTTTTGGCGACGCCTTTTCAGCACAGGAGTTTCTTGATAATCATAGTGTCGACCTGATGTTCCTGGACATAAACCTGCCGGAAATGTCGGGAGTAAGTTTTCTTCGTTCGCTAGTGAATCCTCCCCTCGTCATTTTTACTACGGCATACCCTCAATATGCGATTGATGGTTTCGATCTTGAAATAGTTGATTTCCTCCTTAAACCTTTTTCGTTTGAACGCTTTTGCAAAGCAGTAAACAAAGCCAAGAAAAAGCTCAATTCGAAAGCATCCCCTGCTGTTTCGAGCAAGATCAGTGTGAAAACGGATCGCAGAATTTACCAGTTTGGTATCGATGATATACTCTTTATCGAAACCTGCGGTGATTATGTTTCTATCCACTGCCTGGATAAAAAGCTGGTTGTGCATGGCACGCTGAAAAGTTGGGAGGAAAAGCTGAAAGGGTTTTCATTTCTGAAAGTCCATCGCACCACAATTGTTAATCTTCAGAAAATAGACCATATTGAGGGAAACCAGATTTATACCGGCAAGCATATACTGCCTGTAGCCGAACCATACAAAGTGCAATTACTCGAAAGAATGTTTAAACACCCTTTAAGTTAACCGAAATATTACTAACACTATTCAGAGTAATTTAAGAATATTCTATTCGATGATGAATTGTCATTTTTTGCAATAATCATTCAGCAACTGATCCGCAGCCTTTGAACCTGATTGCTGAACCTTCATCCAGTCGCCGCATGCAGCCATATCATTGCCCGACAGGTACTGAATTATACCCCGGTTAAGATAGGCATCCATATAGGTCGGTTTTATAGAAATAGCCATATTGAAATCGTTCAGCGCACCTGCCAGGTCGCCAAGATAGCGGTTTGCGTTACCGCGGTTATTGTAAGCCTTGGCATAGTCGGGCCGGATCCGGATGGCTTCATCGAAATCCTGCTTCGCACCCAGGTAATCGCGGTGCAGTCCTTTTATCAACCCCCGGTTATTGTAAGCATCGATATACATCGGGTTCAGCCTGATTGCTGTATTATAATCCTGGATCGCACCATCAAAATCCTGCTCATCGCTGCGTGCATCACCCCTGTTTGTAAAAGCAAGCGCGTAACCGGGAAAGGAACCTGCATCTTTCACTACATTATTCCACAATGATATACTATTCTCCCAGGTTTTGACCTGTGTATGGGTTGAAACCGCCAGCAGGGCTGTAATCATTACAAATGCGCTCAGAACAGAACTTTTCAGCTTAGGTTTAATTTCGAGGATAGTATCAATAGTAAAACCGGCCAAAAAGAACAATCCCACAGATGAAAGGTAAAAATAGCGGTCGGCAGTAACAGCCATGCCTACAGGAATAATTTGCAGTACCAGTAAAAGGTTCACAATGTAAAACAATAGCCCGAACGACAAGGCTTTGCGGTATTTCCCCGAGAAATATACTGCTGCACAAAGCACGAGTATTATAAGAGGAGTAATATAAAAGATCAGTGGAAGTGAACCTCCTGCATTGATTGGGAAAGCATAAAATGCGGTAAGTTCTGTTGGTAAAAACATTTTCCGGATATAAAAAAGGGCACCATAGGAAGCTATGAAAAACCGTTGAAACCATGAAATGGAGTCGGAACTGCTCGTAGCGCCCATTGATTGTTGAGTGATGAAAGTGATCAAACCCCAGGCGATAGCAACCACAAAAAAGGGAATCTTCTCTTTTAACTGCTTCCTTGAAATCTTTTGAGTTTTGAAGTAGTCCATTAAGAGGAGAATTAATGGGAAAACAACAGCCATTCCTTTTGAAAAGCAGGATAGTATGAACAGCAAAAGAGCAAATATCAAGTATTTCCGTTTGGCGAAAGGTAACTGGTATCGCTGATAAGCCAATAATCCGAGCAGGAAAAAGAAGGTATACAGCACATCCTTCAACTCCGTGGCCCAGGCAACTGATTCAACATGCAAGGGATGAACCCCGAAAAGAAGTCCTGCAACCAGGGCAGCAATAAGCCTCTTATCAAAATTATAAATAAAAAGGAATACCAGCAGGCTGTTTAGCACATGCAAGGCCAGGTTAACGGTATGATACGGCAAGGGATCCAGTTTGAAATAATAGTGAAGAGTTGTATAAATGATCATCACCAAAGGTGGATACTGACCTACATTGCCTGAGAAAAAAGTCATCAGCCCATGAATTGAAAAATTTCGGATGGCCGGATTTTCATAAATGTAAATATTATCATCATAATTCACAAATCCATTATAAATTGAATTCCACATTGCCAAGCAGCTGAACAGGGCGATCAGAGCCAGGGAAGCATACCATTGCCATTTCCCGTTTCCGCTATCATTCCCCAACAGTGAATGTCTTTTATTCAAAGAGGTTTTTATATCAGACTGACTGGTTTCTTTTTTCGTTGTAGTATTCATATTCTTCAAATGATTTCCAAAAGTACGGTGAGAAAATTGAAATCGCTGCCATCACTTATAAAAAAAGGGCTGACGCAGCGCCAACCCTTTTAAATCCAGAGATGATATTTATTTCGCGTACTTGAAATCTTTTCCAAGGTATTTAGCTGAACTACCCAGTAATTCCTCGATACGAAGCAACTGGTTGTATTTGCATATACGGTCGGTACGGCTGGCTGAACCGGTTTTGATTAGCCCGGTGTTCAGTGCAACAGACAGGTCGGCAATGGTAGTATCTTCGGTTTCGCCCGAACGGTGACTCATCACGGCTGTATAGGAGTTGCGGTAAGCCAGGTTAACGGCATCAATCGTTTCAGTGAGTGTACCAATCTGATTAACTTTAACAAGAATTGAGTTGGCTACACCCTGCTCAATACCCATCTGGAGGCGTTTTGTGTTTGTTACGAAAAGATCGTCGCCTACGAGTTGAATTTTCTTACCCATGGTGTCGGTCATGAGTTTCCAGCCGGCCCAGTCATCTTCGGCCATACCATCTTCTATGGAGATGATGGGGTATTTCTGAATCCAGTTGTTCCAGTAATCCACCATCTGGGCAGATGTGAGTTTATCACCGGTCGATTTGTGGAGGTGGTATACTTTCTCTTCGGCAAGGTAATATTCGCTCGAAGCGGGGTCGAGGGAAATAAACACATCCTGCCCGGGTTTGTAACCTGCTTTTTCAATAGCCTGGAGTATAACGGTGATAGCCTCTTCGTTGCTTTTGAGGTTAGGAGCAAACCCGCCTTCATCGCCAACGTTGGTTGAATAACCGGCTTTCTTCAGAACTGATTTCAGGCTGTGAAACACTTCGGCACCCATACGCAATCCTTCAGCAAAAGTAGGAGCGCCTACAGGCATGATCATGAATTCCTGGAAATCGATGCTGTTATCGGCATGAGACCCCCCGTTGATGATATTCATCATTGGGATAGGAAGCGTATTGGCATTAACACCACCAATATACCTGTAAAGGAACTGGTTTGATTCCTGGGCAGCTGCATTGGCAACGGCAAGTGACACTCCCAGAATTGCATTGGCTCCGAGGTTTGATTTATTGGGAGTTCCGTCGAGTTCGATCATGCGATGATCAATATCGTTCTGTTCCGAAACATAGGCTCCCTTTAATTCTTCGGCAATTACTTTATTTACATTCTGAACAGCTTTTAATACGCCTTTCCCCATGTAAACATTCTTGTCCTCATCGCGCAATTCGCAGGCTTCGTGAATGCCGGTTGAAGCGCCGGATGGAACGGCGGCGCGGCCCATTATTCCGTTAGAGGTATAAACATCTACTTCAACAGTAGGATTGCCACGCGAATCAAGGATCTGGCGGGCAACAATGTTAACAATCTGACTCATCTTTTTTGTTTTTATAGTAGTTAAATGATCGTCGAACTATACAGTTGCTATTTGATTTTGCGAAAAAAATCAAACTTGAAGGCCCCGGTATAACTGAATCTAAACGAAAATTGCTTCGCATTTTCATTAAGATTCAGTATAAAATCACTAAACACAAAAAGGATAAAGTAAAGAGGTCTTTACCTTATCCTTTTCATGTTTCATTATCAAATAGTTAGGTTGTTTCAGCAGTTTCTTCAGTATTTTCAGTTGCTGGTTCTTCTAACTTAGCTTCTACTTTTGCAGGAGTTTCTTCCTGAACCGGGGTTTCATCCTGAACAGGAGTTGTTTCCTTAGCGGGAGCAGCTTCCTTTGCAGGAGCTTTCACTTTGGCTTTAGCCTTTGAAGCTTTAGGAGCTTCAGTTACTGCGGTTACTTCAGTCTTTTTTGAACCCCGACGCCGGCGGGTTGCTTTCTTAGTACCGGCTTCCTTTGCGGTAATTAGAGCTTCGTTATAATCAACGAGTTCAATCATGCACATATCGGCATTGTCGCCAAGCCTGAAACCGGTCTTCAAAATCCTGGTATATCCTCCCGGGCGGTCAGCTACTTTTACTGATACTTCGCGGAAAAGTTCTGTAACAGCAAATTTATCCTGCAATGAACTGAAAACCATCCTGCGTGAATGCGTGGAATCTTCTTTGGCTTTGGTGATCAGTGGTTCCACATAGGTACGGAGAGCTTTAGCCTTTGCAAGGGTAGTATTGATGCGCTTGTGCATGATCAGTGAACTGGCCATATTGGCAAGCATTGCTTTGCGATGAGCGCTGGTTCGGCCCAGGTGGTTAATTGACTTCTGATGTCTCATTTCGCTTATTCCTTATCTAATTTATACTTAGCGGTATTCATGCCAAATTCAAGGCTTTTTGACTTCACCAGCTCTTCGAGTTCGG
>JANXXZ010000562.1 GCA_025350385.1 Bacteroidales bacterium | reverse complement strand
GATCATGGTATGGCGGTGAGATGAAGAAAGGAATTTTCTCTATGATGAATTACTTCCTGCCTATCAAAGGGATCGCTTCTATGCATTGTTCCGCCAATATGGGAAAAGAAGGGGATGTTGCCATCTTTTTCGGGTTATCGGGAACAGGCAAAACAACTCTTTCGGCTGACCCGAAACGAGCACTGATAGGTGATGATGAACACGGATGGGATGATGATGGTGTATTCAACTTTGAAGGCGGGTGCTACGCAAAATGTATCAACCTATCCAAAGAAAATGAACCCGATATATATGAAGCCATCAAACGTGATGCACTTCTCGAAAATGTTGTTGTACTATCTGATGGTAAACCTGATTTTTCTGATGCATCCAAAACAGAAAACACTAGGGTTTCCTATCCTATTTACCATATACACAACATCGTTAAGCCGGTTTCAAAAGGCGGGCATGCTACCAAGGTTATTTTCCTTACTGCAGATGCTTTTGGAGTATTACCCCCGGTATCAATTCTTACTGCTGATCAGACCAAATATCATTTTCTATCGGGATTTACAGCCAAACTCGCAGGAACTGAACGCGGAATTACTACTCCACAGCCAACATTTTCGGCATGTTTTGGTAATGCTTTCCTTTCGCTGCATCCCACCAAATATGCTGTGGAACTTGTTAAGCGGATGGATATTGTCAATGCGAAAGCCTACCTGGTGAATACAGGCTGGAATGGCACCGGTAATCGGATTTCGATCAAACACACCAGGGCTATCATAGATGCTATTCTAGACGGATCCATTGATTCAGCCCCAACAAAACAGATAGCCTTCTTCAATCTCACTGTTCCGACCATACTTCACGATGTACATTCAGAAGTACTCGATCCAAGGATGACTTATGTCAATCCTGCTGAATGGGATGAAAAAGCAAAAAGCCTAGCAAAAATGTTCATTGATAATTTTGCAAAATATACTGACACAACTGAAGGCTTGCGTTTAGTTGCAGCCGGGCCTCAACTTTAGTAATCCACTTTCATGATCAAAGAGCCTCCTTAAACGGGAGGCTTTTTTGTTTTTCAGAGTATATTATAGGATATTTCTGTGATTTTGAATTAATTTATTCAACTGATTTAGCGAGAAAATTGCATGCATAATTCGATAATCTTACTATAGTTTAAGCAATTTTCAAAACAGTAATAACATCCCGGGATTCCCTTCTGATAAGCGTTACAGGTTGGAACCACACTAATTTACAATCTGTTACAAAATTAACATTACAAGTTATATTAAAAAAAATGACAAAGAAGTCATGATATATTTAATTTATGCCTTACATTTGTAGTTGTTTCCTAATTTTAAAATTTAATACCATTTACAATGTCCACTGGAAAAGTAAAGTTCTTCAATCAGCAAAAAGGTTTTGGTTTTATCCTTGATGATGAAACACAAAAAGACGTATTTGTTCATGTAACAGGCCTCATTGACAAGATTAAAGATGACGATGAAGTTACTTTTGAAATTGTTGAAGACCGCCGGGGTCCGAAAGCAATCAATGTAAGGCTAAAATAAAAGGACAACATTGATAATCGTCAGAAAGCTTCCTCCGCCAGGGAGCTTTTTTTATTATTCATCTAACCTTATAGAACCAAAGTTATCAGGTATTTTTGCATTTCAAATAACACTATTTCTTGAACTACCTGCAAGCTGAGCATATCTCAAAATCGTACGGCGAAAAAATACTTTTCGATGATATTAGTTTTGGCATCGAAAAAGGCCAGAAAGTTGCCCTCATTGCCCGGAACGGAACGGGAAAAAGTTCGCTGATGCGCATCCTGGCAGGAATAGACGCAGCCGATTCGGGTCGTGTTACAATCAGGAACGGGCTTCGCATTGCTTTCCTCGACCAGAATCCCCCGCTTGATAACAATATCACCGTACTGGATGCAATTTTCGCATCGGATAATGTAGCGATGCAGGCTCTCCGCGATTATGAATTTTCTCTTGATCTCATGAAACACCATCCGGGTTCTGAAAGCGACAGGCTCGTGAGTTCAAGCATGCTTAAAATGGATGCTGTCGGAGGTTGGACATATGAAACCCGTGCACGCGAAATACTCGGGCAATTTGCAATTCATGATCTCAACCAACCTATCAGGGAATTATCGGGAGGCCAGAAGAAAAAGATCGCTTTGGCTCATACCCTTATCGGAGAGCCTGATCTGCTCCTGCTTGATGAGCCAACGAACCACCTGGATTTTGAAATGATTGAATGGCTCGAAGAATACCTTTCGCGCGAATCGCTGAGCTTACTGCTGGTTACACATGATCGCTACTTTCTTGACAATGTTTGCGATACCATCCTGGAAATTGAAAAGGATTCAATCTTCCCATACCGGGGTAATTATTCATATTACCTTGAAAAAAAGGCTGAACGTGAATTTTCCGATGAGCAATCGCTCGAAAAAGCCCGGAACCTCTACCGTACCGAACTGGAATGGATCAGGAGAATGCCTAAAGCCCGAACCACCAAGTCAAAGGCTCGCATTTCATCCTTTGATGAAGTAAAGGATAAAGCCAACCAGCGGAATGATGAAAAAAACATTCAATTCGGGGTTAATGCCAACAAGCTTGGTGGAAAAATCATTGAAGTTGATAATATCACCAAGAGATTCGGTGATTTTATTGCCGTTGATGACTTTACATACATTTTTAAACGTGGTGAAAAAATAGGTGCAGTCGGGCTTAACGGGGTCGGGAAATCGACCCTGCTTAATATTATAGCAGGGACGATTCGTCCTGATTTGGGTAAAATAACAGTTGGGCAAACAGTAGTGATGGGTTATTATACGCAGGAAGGACTACAACCCAGGGAAGATAAGCGGGTGATTGATATTGTGAAGGATGTTGCTGAAGAAATCCAATTAAAGAAAGGGACTATGTCGGCATCGCAGTTCCTGCAGCACTTTAACTTCAGCTACCCTGTTCAGCAGGCTTATTACAGCAGCCTTAGCGGGGGCGAAAAACGCAGGTTATACCTGCTTTTACAACTGATCAAAAACCCTAATTTCCTGATCCTTGACGAGCCCACCAATGACCTGGACATTCAAACCCTTCAGGTACTTGAGGATTTTCTTCTTGAGTACCCGGGATGTTTGCTCATTGTTTCACATGACAGGTTCCTGCTGGATAAGCTCTGTGATCATGTATTTGTTTTTGAGGGAAAAGGCAAAATCAAGGACTTTTATGGAAATTATACCAAATACTACCAGTGGCGCATAGGAGAAGAGAAACGGCAGCGGCTAATAAAGGAGTTGGCCGATAAACCGGCAAAAGCTGAGAAGGAGAAAAAGACTTCCTCAAAACCTTCATACAAGCAGCTGAAAGAATTTGAAGCCCTTGAAAAGGAAATCAGCATTCTTGAAGAAGAAAAGAAAAATACCATTGAAAGGTTGAATTCCGGAGATGCGGGAGTAGAAGAACTTCAGGTACTCTCGATCCGGTACAGTGAACTGGAACTTTTAATTGACGAAAAGACCCTGCGCTGGATGGAATTGGGTGAAATTATGGAATAATCCATCCAAAATAATCATCCAGGTATTAAAATATGATATAATTCCCCTTACCAATAACGAGCGGGCTTTCGTATAACCAAAATATAAATAGTTCTAGTTCTGTGCCAACATTACAGGCATCACCAGCATCAGCATATCTTCATCCTTATTTTCGCTGGCGACAGGTAAAATTATACCGGCACGGGTCGGACCTGAAAGTTCGAAACATATTTCTTCCGTTTCCAAGTTGCTTACCATATCGAGCAGGAACTTTGAGTTGAAACCAATTTCCATATCCTCGCCTTCATAAGTGCATGCAAGCCGTTCGATACCTTCATTTGAATAATCAATATCCTCGGCATTCATGAGCAGTTCCTGGCCACTAATGCGCAGTCTTACCTGGTGAGTACTTTGATTGGCAAATGGCGAAAGGCGCTTCACTGAGTTGATGAACATGAGTCGGTCAACTGTAAGCAGGTTTTTATTATCTTTTGGTATAACAGCTTCATAAGCCGGGTATTTACCTTCAATAAGTCTGCTGTAGAGTTTCACCCCCTGAAAGGCAAATGAAGCATTAGTTACATTATAATCGACCTGGACAGGGAATTCTTCATTCGCCAGCAGGTTTTTCAGCACATTCAGAGGCTTACGCGGAACAATGAATGATGCAGACATTTCAAGTTTGGCATCCAGCCTGCGGTACCGAACCAGTTTATGGGCATCGGTAGCAACGAAGGTAAGATAATCAGGAGTAAGTTCGAAAAACACTCCACCCATTACCGGGCGAAGTTCGTCATTACCCGTAGCAAATACGGTTTTTGAAACCCCGGCCGCCAGTAAACTTGATGATAATTCAACAGATGTAGTATCTGCCAGTTCGGGAAGCATCGGATAATCATCAGCATTATGCCCGGTGAGTTTGTACTTACCTTCGCTTGAAAGGATTTCAACAGCAAGGGTAGCCTGATCGATGGTGAAGGTAAGAGGAGCATCGGGCAGATACTTGAGGAAATCGAGCAGTAATTTTGCCTGAATCGTGATTTTCCCGGGTTCATCTGCCATGGTTGGCTCCATTGTCATCACCATGGTGGTTTCAAGATCCGTTGCGGTTACTTTTAGTATGCTCTCGTCCAACTCAAACAGAAAGTCATCGAGAATCGGAAGCGTATTGCTGCTATTGATGACTCCGCTGAGTGACTGAAGCCTTTTTAAAAGGGTCTGACTGTTGATTATAAATTTCATGGTTTAATTATTAATTACATTTTAATCGGTCACACAGAGTATTCCATGATAACCTTAGTTTGGTCAATGCGACGATTTAGCCCATGCCTATATCATAAGTATTTTAATTTCAATAGATTACTCTAATTAAAAGTAGGTACGTAAAATTATAAATCTTCCCTGAGAAAAGAAAATTACCTTTTGCTAAGATATGAACATGTTATGAAGATTTAGTAAGGGTGCAAATTATTTTTTTATTTCTTCTCTTTTTCTAAAACTCATCTTTAATTCTTCACCTTTCAGAAGGCGATTGATATTCTTTTTATGGGTAAATGGGACAAAAACAGCTATCAGAATTGAAAGTATAATAAGAGAAGGCGATTGCTCATGGAAAATAAAGACAACCATGACTGGAAATAACACCGCACTGGTAACTGAGGCTAATGAAACATATCTTGTAGTTATAAAAACCAACAGGAACCATGCGAGCACTAAGAAGAAAGCATAAGGAAGAAGTGCAATTACAACACCTACCAGAGATGCCACACCTTTTCCTCCCCGAAACCCGGTAAATACGGGAAACACATGTCCCAGGACAGCGCACGCTGAAAGTATTATTTTGTAATTAACAAGGATTTGAGCCGACAGAAAATCATTTGCAAATAAAGGTGCCAGTTGGACTGCGCCCCAGGCCTTAAGAGTATCAATCAGCAAAACCGCGATACCTACTTTAAGTCCCAGCAGGCGGATGGTATTTGTTGCACCGGCATTTCCACTCCCCTTTTCGCGGACATCTATTCCGAAGAACATGCGGCCGATCCATACAGAAGAAGATATTGAACCCATGAGATAAGCCACAATTCCACCGGTTATAAATAAAAGGTAATTTTCAATCATGTTGTCATTTTTGTGCTGATACCTTGTAAATCTATTTTAAGGAAAAACGAAAGATTCGCTTCAAAAATATTCAGCTGTAAAGCATTTAGCTGATAATCTATTAAATATAGCTACTTTCCTTTCTCCTTTGCATCCGCCAGTTAATCTCCTTTCAGTTGTTTCATTTTTCGCAGGAAGGTTGTCTTTTTATCATTAGTCGATATTATGAATTGATAGCTGCGTTCACCTTTACCCGCTTTAATCACCCGTTGCGATTCCTTTAAACCGACAAGCTTGTTATTAAATGCTGTATTAGACGAAAGAACCTGCATAGTACCATTGGCATAATTGAAGAAGTACCAGTGATTGTCGCCCGGTTCAAGATAGATCGTAAACATGTCGCCGGTGCGCCGTTTCCCGATCTCCATATAGCCTTTCACATAGCGGTTAACAGAAATTTTGCCCACATTACTGATCCCGATTGGTCCGTTACTCACATAGGAACGCATTTCAGGGTTCCAACTCAAGTTAAGATCAGTAAAAACCAGTGTGTGGTTCAACACCTCAGGGAATCTCCTGTATTGACCGTAAAGGCTGAGTTCCGTCAATAGTTTATCGGCATCTTCCTGGCCAGCAAATTCACGCAATGGTTTTGTAAAGTTAACGTTGCTGATATCAATTCCTTTGAGCTCGGTAGCATTCAGATCATCAGCAAAAACCTTGAGAGCTTCATCAGAAAAGAAGAAATCCATTGCTGTCATAATGTTCAGCGATGCTGAATCGTTTATAGAATAGTAACTCACCCTTCCTGCCGAATTCATTGTTAGCCTTCCCAGGTCACCGGTAAGGTTCACCTTTCCTTCACCATGCAAAATACAGCGAACAGGGTTCAGGCTGAGAGAATTGCCCGCTATGGTAGCATCTTTCTGCTTTTCAATGGTGGTAACCCTGTATTCATTTTTAACGGGGTCAAATAATAATACCCCGTTGGCCGAAATAAGGTTCTGGTCTGTCACATTATCAGGTTTAACAAAGAATCCGGGCTTTAGTGAATTTTCGGTTGAGGAATAAAAGACTGAGACCCGTAGTTTTCCGTTACCGGTATTTTCGATATCATCTTTAACGGGAATCATGATTTTTTTCGGATCGAGTTCGGCCCGCAGTTTAATCCAGTCCTTCATCATCTTATCACAATCATGCTTTAACTGGTATCCTCCTTCAAAGTAGAGTGGTTCCTTTTCAGCATGAATTTCAATATTGCCCCTGAATCCAAAATAGCGGTTCAGTGTAAAATTCATTGAATCGGAAATCATGGCGAGAGCGTAAGTATTTCCTTCACTGTTTACGGCAACATGGCGTAATTTAAGGGTTTCGACATCTCCATCGGCGGGTATGTAATCGTAGAGGCCGGTAGCAGTGTAACTGTGGCTGGATTCAATTCTAACCGAAGCATTATATATGGAGTGAACACGATTCGTGGTGTTGGCAAGTATGGCTGCCTGTTTAAGTTCCTCGATGAGGCCATCAGTTCCAATGGTAAGTTTTCCGTCCTTTGGAAAAATCGCGGCATCGGCAATCCTGATAATCCTTGTATTTTCAACCTGCAGGATGTTCGAAGTAAGATCGTATAAAGCTGTCATAGCGAAGAAACGCAACGAATCCTGCTTTGGGTCCGTTGAAATATACCGTTCTTCCTTCGGGTTGAGGCCAATGAGTTCTTCCTGTGTCATCTGCATGTATTTTTCCTTTGAGAAAGTGGTTTGGTTAACCAGTTTCAATTGCCGCTTATCCATTAACCAGTCAAATTCATCAACCACGGTGATATATTTATTGAATGGAAATTCCATGACAGATCCTTTTCCCGAAGCTGTAAAATGTCCTTGCCGTGATCCGAAATCAATGTCCGACCTGAAAATATGAACTTTCAGCAGTTCTGATTTATGATCAGGTGTAAACAGTATAAAATCAGAAGTATCGGAAACAAACGCATTAGCGCTGAACGAATAAAAATTTGATTTTACTTCAGCATCTTCGAAGGCAAATAAACCGCCACCTTTCAACCCTGTCGGAGTAATGGCAAGATTCCCTTTTAATGTTGCATGTTTATTGAACATGTCAAACAGCTCATCACCTTCATTCCGCACATACATCACATCCTGACCCGGAACCCATTTCACCACGGCTTCTTTTACCTTGGCATCCGGATTTTCATATTTACCGATCGTTTTATTCAGAACATAGTCTTTAACCTTTCCGGTGGTTGAATCGGGACAAAAAAGTAAATCCGGAGAATAGGAGGTTGAGGATAAATAATTAAGTCTCCCTGCTCCTCTCAGTCCATTATTACTTAGTTTGAGAGTATCGGCGAAAGTGCCTTTGCCTTCATAAACAGGTAAGCCCGGAGAGGGTAATACTCTCCGGAATCCCAGCGAATAGTCTCTCAGTACTACCAGAGGTTCTTCCAAATCAGGGAATATTCCTGAGATCAATTTCCCCCGGAATTGCACGTTTTCAGCAGGCAGGCGGTTCAGACTGTCCATTGAAAACGGATCAACGCTGTAATAAAACTTATCCCGTTTATAAATGCCTTTAACAATACTTTTTTTGTCAAAATACACGAAGCTATTATCCTTACTGGTAAACCTGGGATATTCAGTATTGGATTTCCTTCCTGATTTACTGTTTGGTGCATCAATTTCGAGCATGCCACTCATATCAGCCAGCACGTTCTTTACCCTTACCAGGTGCCTGTAACCACCCTGGTCAACATCCCATGATGGAACCGCAAAAACGAGTGAATCAATTTTAGGGAGGTTGATAATAAATTTATCGTATTCGAAAGAACATTCATGGGCAAAAAAGTCAAAGAAACCTGCATGAACGCGACCCACAAAAGTAAAATCGCGATTCTTTTTCAGGAGTATCTTCCCATCTTTAGGAACCACGTATACATACTGTGAATCGCTCAGCATTACCTGCTGAACACCATTGATGGATAAATCCATAGTATTAAGATCCAAAGATGCGTTAGTTCCTTTTTCCACATATGAATTGAACTGGATGATATCATAATCTTTAACCCCGGATCTTGAAGCCAGGTATTCATTAAGACGGGGCTTAATGGTTACAAAGTCATTATCAACATCAAATTTTAAAAAACCTATATTTGCCATTTTTATAAGCTGTACCCTTACCTGTTCAATCGGTTTCTTCATAAAATTTGCCAGGTCTTCGGCATAAAAACGGTCCGTATTGTATTTACGGTTATACAAGGAGACCATAATCACAGGGTTAGTGTCATCAATTCCCTGTAATTTATCAAATCTAAAGCCGGAAAAATAGTCGGATGATTCAAACACCGCTTCTCCCTTGTTCCGGACTCCTCTGATTGCTTCAAAACTGATCCTGGAATCATCAAGTTTGCAGTATAAAGCTTCCGGGTACATGTCCACTTTATGATAGGTATCAAAAAAGGGGCTTTGTGAAAGTCCTTCATCAGCCCTTGTCATGGCTATTTCGTTATTCTCACGGTTATATCGAACCTGGATGCCCGGATGATAGATTGAATCATTGTCAAGGTAAATCACAGCATTAGCCCGTGATGAAACGAACCTATCAGGTCTGATTACAAATTCCTTCGACCGGAGTTCAATAAAAGGCGCATTGTTCCTGCTGATAAGAATTTTTGCCATGTTACCGGGTGAAGAGAATCCTACAACTCTGGAACCTTCGAGAGAAAACCCTCCTTCATATTCAATGTTTTTGAACAATTCAATTATAATCTTACTCCCAGGATACATAGCAAACTTAGGGTACAAAGCCCTTTCGGGTGTTACATCGGCCATGACCTTTTCCTCAAGTCTGCCAGTGAGGGCTTTTTTAATATAACCGCCATGAACCATGGTGACTGAATCGGCTGAATAATAAGTCACGCGGGTATTGATTGCATATTCTGACAGGTTGGCATACACAGTATCGCGACTTAGTTTTTCGCGATCCCAATATACCTTCCCGCCTTTGCCTACCCATCTCTGTTGCAAAGGATAGAAACGACCCTTAGTTTTATAAATGCAGGCACTGTCGTCACGACCGATACATGCTAATGTTACTTTTGAGAAGTTAAATGAAGGAACCGTATCAAATACAAAGCTGAATTCAGCATCCCGGCAATACCATGCCTCCGTATTAGTCTTTAGGAAAGCAAAATCCCCAAGCAAAAGATTTACCTGGTTTAAATAAGCAAGAATTGTCCTGGAAGGATTTTTACCGTCAAGGCAATAATTCACACTTTTGTAAAAGGTGTCAAATGCTTTCGCATTATAATTGCACCTGACCATCAAAGAAACCGCCTGAAGGTAAGTAACAAAAAAAGGAGCCACGCTTAATTTCAGGTCAAGCAGGATGACACAAACGTTTTGCACCTGCTTTTTCTGTTCGGGTTGCAAAAGATTAGCTGTCCACTGATAAGTAAAGGTCGACAGGCATGCGTGTGCCTCTTTCTGGCTGCTTTCGCCGACGGAGTGAAAATATTCTTGTAAATCGCTGATAAATAATGAATCAACAGTAAAAGTTTTGTGTTTTTCCTGGGCGTAAACTGTAAGGGCAAACGCCAAATGAAACATCAATATGCTGATTACGATCTTTTTCATTCACCAAAAGGTTGGTTTAAATATTCTAATCTGCCATGAAACAGACAGCAGCCCACCTATTTTCATTGCTTGATGTTACCAGGTTCAGACCCAATTTGGAAGCTTTTTGAACAATCATTGGCAGATCCTCCTCATAGAAACCGCTCATGATAAGCATTCCACCGGTTGCCAGGCATTTCCGGTAGGCAGGCATATCAGTTAACAGAATGTTCCTGTTGATATTTGCCAGAATTACGTCAAAATGTTTCCCATTGAGGATTTCACTATCACCAAGTAAAACTTCAATCTGTTCCGGTTTATTGTGATGAACATTTTCAATGGCATTATTGTATGCCCATTCATCATTATCAATCGCAGTAACGGCAACGGCGCCCCTCATACTGGCAAGAATAGCAAGCACTGCAGTACCACTGCCCATATCAAGCAGACTTTTTCCCTTAAGATCAGATTCCAGCACAAACCTCATCATCAGCCGGGTAGTTTCATGATGAGCCGTACCGAACGACATTTTAGGTTCAATCACAATGTCATACTCAATACCCTCAGGCACAGGATGAAAAGGAGCCCGCACAATGCACCGGTCATCGATGAACACCGGGTCATACTTGCTTTCCCAGACGGCATTCCAGTTTTGATCGGCTATATGCCTCTTTTCAAAGGAAATCAGAAGTTCACTTATAAAAGTTGATGTCAGCGCCAGTTCCAATTGGGGGGTAAAATCTTTTACTGTAATATAAGCGAACAGCTCATGCTCACCTTCGGTAAAGCTTTCGAAACCAATATCAGCTAGCCGGGCGATCAGCATCTCTGAAATATGACTGCCGTGTTGAGGATGGCAAACCAGTTCAATATAATCCATAAGTCTTCTTATGTTTTGCTACACAATAATCGTTGACTACTCAGAAAAAATGTCTCCTGTCTCATAAATCTTACCTTATAGGACAATTCCAGTGCAGTTTACGAAATCATCTTTACCACAAGGGGGCACCAAGGATGGCACAAAGGTTCACAAAAAACTTTCATGACATCCAGTTGATTAATCCTTTGATGCATATTTTCCTGAAAATCTAGAACGCATTCACTATGGCAGCAAAATCATCAGCTTTCAATGAGGCGCCTCCGATAAGACCGCCATCCACATCAGGATTGGCAAACAATTCGGCTGCATTTTTTGCATTGCAGCTACCTCCATATAAAACAGGTAATTCATCAGCGATCTCGCTACCATACTTTTCAGCAATCAGGCTGCGGATAAAAGCATGCATTTCCTGTGCCTGCTCAGGAGAAGCAGTAACACCTGTACCAATAGCCCATACAGGTTCGTAAGCAATGATCACCTGCTGAATGGCCTCTTTTCCAAGGTGAAACAATGCCTCACTCACCTGCCTGCGAACCACTTGAAAATGTATTTCCGACTGGCGTTCGGCCAGCACTTCGCCACAGCAATAAATAGGTATAATACTGTATTTCAGAGCCATATCCACCTTAGTTGCAATTATTGAATCGGTTTCACCAAAATAGCTACGACGCTCAGAATGTCCGAGAATTGCATGTGTAACTCCCATCGAATGGAGCATTGAAGCCGAGACTTCCCCGGTGTATGCCCCGCCATCCCACTGGCTGAGATTCTGGGCACCTACCATGAAGTCGTTTTCGGTGGCAATATCATAAGCCATTTCGAGATAAGGAGCCGGGGGGCAAATAATTACTTCTACAACCCTGGCGCCGATGAACTCGGCCGCGTAATTCAGCCGGCGCAGGCGATCGCCGCAACGCCGGGCGCTTTCCTGGAGGCGATGCGCGCGTTGCCGCCGCTCGAATCCACGGCGTGGGCCGAAACAGCGAGCGCTGCGCATGCCGAGTATTGCGCATGGCAAACGCCGCGCCCGGTCCCGGGATCGCTGGACCTGTGGCAGGTGATGGCGTGGCTCGACGCGCGTCTGCCCGACGATGCCATTCTCACCAGTGGCGCCGGGAATTACACCGTTTGGTTGCACCGGCTGTACCGGTACCGCGGTTTCCGGACGCAGCTCGCGCCCTACTCCGGCGCGATGGGCTA
>JANXXZ010000552.1 GCA_025350385.1 Bacteroidales bacterium | reverse complement strand
ACTATACCTTACACAACTCCAAAACTAAATGAAATGAACAACTTGACATCTGTAGACGCGGCTTTCCCGTTTAACTGGAAGGGGCGCACCATTCTTATTGCTGAAGATATTGATTTCAGCTTTTTATACATTGAAGCGGTTCTCAGGCGCACCGGCGCAAGGGTACTCTGGGCCCAGAACGGGCGGGAAGCCATTGAAATTGTTAATGTCAATCCGGGTATTGATATAGCCTTGATGGACATTCATATGCCCATCATGAACGGGTACGATGCGACGCGTGAAATTGCTAAAATACGCCCCGATCTGCCTGTTATCGCACAGACAGCATTTGTCCTGCCCGACGATGTGAAAGCATGCTACGCTGCCGGTTGTGCTGGCTACCTGTCAAAGCCGATACGCAGGGAACAATTACTTAATACTCTTTCTGACTATTTCGAAAAGATAGATCAGCGGAATATGGAACATGAAGGCAATCAGCCCATATACAGATCCAAGATTTCCTGATTTTCAGATGTGGAAAATAATATTATGCCGGACATACGGCAGGCTGTGCGAATTTGCAACATCGCTATTTAGTTGGAGTTGACGAAAGAATGCTTCGCATGGTCCAAGATTAACTTATGGTTGTTTTCGACTATTGGTTGGTTGGTTTGAATGAAAAAAGCTGAACACGTGGGAGTTCGGCTTTTTTTGAGTGCTGATATTCCCTGTTTGTTTAATATAGAGGAGCATGAATAAACAATTGAGTTGTAAAAACAGATTAATTTAAAACATAAAACCCCTGTAACTAAACAGTTACAAGGGTTTATTTCGTTATTGTCGGGGTGAAAGGATTCGAACCTTCGACCACCTGGTCCCAAACCAGGTACGCTAACCGGACTGCGCTACACCCCGAAAATTAGTTCAAACGTTACCTCTTTAGTTCTAAATGAGAAGTAACTCTCCAACATATTTCCCGCCCTTTGAATCAACTTCACTCGCGTCTTTTCTTCTCGTCTTGCGGGGTGCAAAGATACACCTTTCGGCGAATTTCAATAATTTTTTTACTCCCGGAATCCAAATTTATTTTTGAGTAACTAATCACCTTATCAAGAAGAGATTTAATTATCAGGTATACAGTATTTTAACCACAAAGCGCACTAAGAAGGCACAAAGTGCACAAATTGTAAAATAAAAACTAAATAGCTAACATTTAAGGCTTTGTGTTTGTGATTTACCAATGTGAACTTTGTGGTTAAATCATTTATTAGAATATCAACGCATTAACGACGTGATTAGTTACATTTTTGATTGTCTTTGAAGAGATGATTTATTGTTTTAGAAATCTTATAGTAGGATATTTATGTTGTATTTAATTACTTTTATATCAATCTTTTAACAGATAAACAAGCACAGGCTTAGGATTGCGTTTTCAGCTAAATATTAAGCAGCACAGCTTGTGAAAGCTAAATTCCAAGAATCTTCAAGTTCGGATAAATTACACCCATTACTGGTATTGAGCATAGAATGCAGCATTCCGGCTTATACTGCAACAGATAATATCATTACTTTCGGCCAATAAAACTTTGCAAAGCCTGTTAGCTAACCGTTAGGAGGGGTGGACAGAATACCATTCTTAATAAATAAATGATATTCCATGGAAACAGCCATGGGCATCAGGATCAAAAGCTGGAATACTTTTAAATTCCCATTCTCAAGCTAGTGCAAATACCGGTTAATCCGATAAAATCATGCAAAAAACAAAAAATGGTAAATCCCTGATCTTCGCTCCCGGAGGAACCAACTACCTTCTTCCGTTTATTCTTGTTACCAGCCTGTTCTTTTTATGGTGATTTGCCCATAGTCTCCTGGATTTACTGAATAAACATTTCCAGGAAATTCTGGGTGTGTCAAAAGCCAAGTCAGGATTGGTTCAGGCTGCTGTGTAAGGGGGGTATTTTATCATGGCAATTCCCGCCGGGATGTTTATGAAACGGTTCGGGTACAAAAAAGGAATAATTTTCGGTCTGCTGTTATATGCACTCGGCGCTTTCCTGTTTTATCCTGCAGCACATATTCAGACTTTCTGGGCATTCCTGGCAGCCTTGTTTATCATCGCGCTGGGACTCACCTGCCTCGAAACAGCTGCAAACCCATACTCCTCCGTTCTGGGTCCGCCGGAAAGAGCAGAACAACGACTTACGCTTTCGCAATCGTTCAATGGCCTGGGCTGGGTATTTGGCCCAATGGCCGGCAGGTTTCTTGGTTCACTTTTCATGAGTTGGTTCAAACCACAGAAACTGCTTGCAGTATATGCGGTGGTTTGTGTTATTCTGATGACAGTTGTGATATCGGGAGCAGGGGTTGTGGCAATCATCGCGCTTTGTCTCACCTATTTTTTTATGTCGATCATGTTCCCGACTATTTTTGCCCTTGGCCTCAAAAATATGGGTAGTCATACCAAACGGGCTTCTTCATTTATCGTAATGGCCATCGTAGGCGGTGCCATTTTCCCTCCTTTGATGGGATATATTGCCGATATCAGTTCAATGCGCTTAGCTTTTATAATTTTATTGATCTGTTTCATTTTTGTGGTTTTCTATGCCGTGTACGGATATAAACCTACGAAGC
>JANXXZ010000471.1 GCA_025350385.1 Bacteroidales bacterium | reverse complement strand
TTTCCAAGCATCCGCAGATCGATAAGGGGTTCCTTAACCGTGAATTCGGTCACCAGGAAAACCGTTAATGATAGGGTAGCTATGGCAAAACAGATAAGGATGACCGGCGAATGCCAGCCTCCTGAATTGTTAGCGGCATTTCCTTCGGTAAGCGCATAGAGTAGCACCGGGAGAAAAATACTCACCGAAATAAATCCAACAACATCGAATGACCGCAGGCTTTTATTCCGGAATTCCTTCTGAATGATTGCCGTTGCAAGCATTCCAGCTATGCCGACCGGTATATTGACATCAAAGATCAGAGGCCAGCTGAAATGATCCACAAGGTAACCTCCGATTAGGGGACCAAACGATACAGAAGCCGCCGAAGAAATTGACCAGAACCCCAGTGCAATCCCGCGCTGGTGAGGCGGGAATTCCCTGGTAATAATAGCCATCCCGACTGGCATGAGGCATCCTGCTCCCAATCCCTGGATAACACGGGAAAAGATGAGTATATCCTCGTTGGGCGACATACCGCATAGAAACGAACCCAGGGTAAAAAGAAACAGTCCCAGAAAGTAAACCTTTTTATACCCGAATTTATCGGCCAGCCAGCTAGAAGTAGGAAGCATTACTGCAAGCGCCAGCATGTAGGCTGTCAAAACCCATTCGATCTTGTCGAGACCTACCCCATACGAAGCCATGATTTTAGGCAAGCCGACATTCACGATGGTCGCATCAAGCACAGCCATGAAGGTACCGATCATGACATTCCCCAGCAACCACCATTTATAGGTAGGGCTTGAAGTATCAAAGGTCGCATTCTGTACTTTGACGAATTCAATCAGATGCCGTATCCCTGGTAGTTTATGCATGATCAGTCCCTGCGGATTTTGAGTATTGCTGACATACCGGCAACCAGCGCCAGGCTTGGATATTTAGCCTTCTGATCCCAGTTCAGGATTGAAATACGTATTGGTATGCGTTGAGTCACCTTAGTGAAATTTCCTGAGACATTATTAGGCGGAATCAGCGAAAACTGGGACGCGGTATTGGAAGCTATGTAAGTTATTTCACCGTTGAATGTTACCCCTGGGAATGCATCTATTGTGAATTCTACTTTTTTACCAATATGAAGATCCGAAATCTTGGTTTCTTCAAAATAGGATGTAATATACAGTGCTGAGTCCTTGGTTATAGTAAAAACAGGCTGTCCTGGCTGTACAATATCCCCGGGTAATGCCCATCTCTTAGCGATATGTCCGGAAGATGGCGCATAAATACGTGTATTGTGAAGCTGGGTTTCAATTGTGCTTACCTGTGCACCGGCAGTCCTGATGGTGCTTTGGGCGCTTTCGATCATGGCGTTGCTCAGGTTTACCTGGGCTTTGGCAGCTTCAAGCTGAGCCTGGGCCGATTCATATGCTTTCCGGGAATGATCGAGTTGTTCCCTGGTCAGGATTTTACCTTCATATTGAAGGTTAGCCCGGTCAAGGTCTTCTTTCGCTTTGTCCAGCGCTACTTCCTGCACCCTGATACTAAGCCGGTCAAATTTATACTTGGCCTGTGCCTGGTTGAACGAGGACGATGCCTGGTTTTTCATAGCCATTGCCTGCTGCTTTTGGGCAACCAGGTCGCTGCTGTCGAGTTCGACTAAAAGTTTACCTTTTATTACCGAATCACCTTCGGCCGCATAAATCGTAGCGATCCTGCCCAGAATTTTTGAGCTCACTGCGACTTTATCCGAATCTACATAAGCATCATCAGTCGTGATGAAAGTTGTGTACCTCACATACCATTGCCAGCCGAAAACTAACAATGCTAATACTACAAGAGTTAACGCGATATAGGCCCTGATCTTCCTGCCTTTGGGATTCTTATTTTCTTCCGTTGTTTCCATAGGTTGTTCTGAAAGGAATTGCTGATTTAATTAATTGACTGTACTATTTTATTGTATTTCAATCCATTGATGAAGAGTACGGTTGCTTCCCGGAGCATTTTTAACATATGGTCATTTTCTTCAAGAGTCATCTCGATACTGTTCATCCGTTTCATCTCCATGATACGGATTCCCTGCAGCAGGTCGCTGAATAAAATGGCAAGTTCTGCTGCATCATCAAACTTTATGATTCCGGTTTCTTTCCCTTTATTGAAAATGGTTACCAGGATGTTTGTCTCTTTTTCACGCAGCTTACTGTATAAATCCTGCAAAAGAGGTGTGACTTTCTGATTGTCGGATAACCTGAACTTACTCAGGTTTAAAAATCTGCGAAAAAGGATGTGCCTGAGTTCCACCAGTTCCATGATCATCTGGTCAGCATCGGTCAATTCGGCGATCCGCTGCTCCAGCAAACGGAAAAATTCTTTTTGCTCATTTTCAATCACTGCCTTGAAAAGACTCTCTTTATCAGGAAAATAGTAATAAAGGGATGCCTTCGACATGGCAATGTCGGCGGCAATCTCCTGCATGGTGGTTTTCTCATACCCGTAAATGCCCAGCCGTTTCTGAGCAGCTTTCAGGATGAAATAAACCTTACCTTCCGGTTCACCGGCAGGTATTTCTTTTTCCATATTCTGAGGTTATAGAGGTAAAAGTTGAGATTAAAACAACTATCTGACCTTTTTGTTTAAAAAGTCAAAGATAAAATATTTATTCAGGAGAACCCGATAAAGTGGGTTCCGACAAACTAAAATATTTTAAAAGAAATGAAAGCAGGAAAATGGATGTTACAGAATGCTAATCCCTTTTTCTCCGATACTTATACGTTTAGCCTTGAATAAAGCTCCCGCGGCCTTTTTATAGGTCTTTTTACTCATCCCGAAGAGATTATATATTTGTTCTGCCGGGCTTTTATCGGTTACAGGAATAAACCCGTCTTTTTTCTGAAGGATTTCAAGAATTTTTTCCGCCAGATCATCCACCTTATTGTATCCGTCTTTCAGCAGGCGGAGGTCAATTTTACCGTCTTCGCGCACTTTCCTGACATAGCCTTTCAGCCGCTGACCTTTTTTTACCGGTTGAAAAACTTCATTTTCGTAAAGAATTCCTTCATGCAGGCCATTGATCACGGCTTTATAACCCAGGTCGGTTTGGGTGAGAATAAGCAGGTCAACTTCATCGCCTTCCTTATAAGTTGCAGGTTCCAGGTTCAGGAACTGTTCCAGTTTCGCAGAAGCGGCAATCCGGTTGCTTTCGGTATCGATATAAATAAATACGATATAGGATTTTCCCTCTTCCATGGTTTGTTTCTGCTCTCGAAAGGGAACCAGCAAGTCCTTGGGCAATCCCCAGTCGAGAAACGCCCCGACTGAATTCACCGAAACAACTTTGAGAAAGGCAAACTGGCCTACTCTTGCATAGGGCTTCTCAGTGGTAGCAATGATGCGGTCTTCGGAATCGAAATAGATAAAAACTTCCAGCTGATCGCCAACTTTGAGGTTTTCTGGCGCATACCTCAGGGGGAGCAATATGTCGCCTGCTTCCTTGCCGTCGAGGTAAAACCCGAAATCAAGTTTCCGCATCACGCCGAGCGTGTTGTATTTTCCTATATCAGTCATTTGAACGTGATAAATTGATATGCAAAGGTACAGGTTTGTACGATAAGGGTGCGAATACTCAATTTAATGCCGGTATACCCGAATGTTTAAAATTTGTCAGGCTAACCTGACAAATTTAATATAATTCGTCAGGTTAAGCCGACAAATTTAATTATCTTTGTCGGGAATATTAATTCTTTTACGCATGGAAACCATTACTTACAGGAGATCAATTTATGATCAAATCAGGAGCTGGCTTTTTCAGGGCAAGGTTATAATCCTTTATGGTGCGCGTCAGGTCGGTAAAACTACCCTGGTAAATACATTGATTGCTGAAACAGATGGAAGTCTTTACCTTAATTGTGAACGCGAGCTGATAAAAGAAATGCTGGAATCGGGCAATCTTGACCGAATCGGATCTTTTATTGGGGAGTCGTCACTGGTTGTACTGGATGAGGCACAAAAGATTATGAATATTGGCTACACCTTAAAATTGTTACACGACACCTATCCTAAAATTCAATTAATTGCAACGGGATCCAGTAGTTTTGAACTATCAGGGGAGATAACAGAGCCATTGACAGGACGGAATGTGAAATTTGTTCTCTACCCGATGTCGTTGAGTGAACTGGCTCCCTATTTCGAAAAAGTTCAGTTTGAAGAAAAAATACAGGAATTCATCCGTTTTGGGATGTATCCCGAAATAGTGCAACGAAATGAACATCAAAAGATTACGCTCCTGGATGAACTTGCTTCAGATTATCTTTTCAAAGATGTGCTGAAATTCAAGAATCTGAAACGATCTGAACTCTTAATGAACCTTTTAAAAGCAATTGCCTTACAACTGGGTAATGAAGTTTCGTTCAGGGAACTGTCAACATTGTTAAAAGTATCAGTAGAAACAGTTCAACGATACATTGAACTGCTGGAAAAATCATTCGTATTATTCCGGCTACCTTCATTCAGCAGGAATTTGCGAAATGAACTTTCGCGAAGTCACAAATACTATTTTTATGATCTTGGCATTCGCAACAGTTTATTGCAAAATTTTCTGCCTTTGAATTCCAGGGCGGATACTGGCAATTTATGGGAGAATTTTTGCATAATAGAACGGATGAAGTATAATCAGAAAAACATGCGTCGCACTGCAATGTATTTTTGGCGTACCTACCAGCAAAAGGAAATCGACCTGGTTGAAGAAGCAGACGGGCAGCTGACTGCTTTTGAGTTTAAATGGAATCCATCAGCTAAAGCCAGTAACCCTTCAGAGTTTTTGAAAGCATATGCAGGCAGTTCATACTCAGTGATTCATCGGGAGAATTATCAGGGATTCCTTATTCAATATTGAGCACGAGGCTGAGTGTATTATGGATTAATTATATCACTCCTTTCTGAAAGAGTTAAAAAACCCGATAATCATTTCCGATGCGCTGAAATCGTTGCAAAGCTTGCCGATGATCCCTTGAGGGAGGTACTGGGTTCCCCCGGGCCAGGCATGCCCGCCGTTTTCAACTTTTACAAAAACCACGAAAGGCTTACCATCCTTTTGATACGTATATTTGATTGCTGTGCAGTCGTCATACCTGTCAGCATCAGGAACCGGTTCAGTTACATCCTTTCCGCTGCATCCTGTCATTGAGATCCATTTATTTACAGTCCATTCGACGGGCATTGAATACCCGCGCCCTTTATCCTGGTTGCGGAATCCAACCCAGCCACCTTTGTATTTTACCAGCGGATCATCGGTTCCGGCTATCAGTAACAGGGGAACGGGTCGTTGCAGCGAAAATGAATTTTCAAAATCTTTTGGAATGCTGGCACAAACCGGGGCAATCGCATCAATCACATTATTCTGTTTATAAGCAAGGTAAATGGAGAAAAAACCGCCGTTTGAAATTCCCGTACTGAACACGGTTGATGTATCCGCTTTGGGTGCCAACGTTGGTAACCGGTTTAGTATATCTTTCATAAACTGAACATCATCATAGGCTTTCCCTTTTGCCGGAGCAACCCTTCCATCGTTCCATTGCTTATTCATTCCCTGAGGATATACGACCACATACCCGTATTTATTAGCAAGAACACTGAATCCATATTGTTTTTCAGCGTTCAGCGCAGTTCCTCCTCCTCCGTGAAATGCAAGCAGGACCGGCAAATGCAATTTTGATCCGGGGGGCGAGTAGAGGTAAAAGAATCGGTCAGTTCCGCTGCTCCGGATGCTGAACCGGACCAGACCTGAAGCAAATGTCACGGCGCTGAACCCGGAAATTAGCAGGAAAAGCATTATTTTCTTCATGTCATCCAGGATGGCTATAAGGTAATTAACTGGATTTTTCGGACATTGACCGGACTACAGCTGTTAAGAGATTCCTGGGCATAAGGCGTGCTGAGAAAACCTGCAGCTTATTACTCAGGCCGGGAATAGCAACCCGCTTACCTTCCAGGAGGGCTTTGTAGCCGAATTCGGCAACTTCCCTGGCAGTTGGCATTTTCTTGCCTTTCACCAACTTACTTTCCCCTAATGCAGCTGCAGACTGAAAACCGGATGCTGTCGGGCCGGGACATAAGGCGGTTACCGAAACACCGGTTCCCTGGAATTCATTGGCAATAGCCTCAGTGAGCGAAAGTACGTATGCTTTGGTAGCGTAATAAACAGCCATGAGCGGTCCGGGCAGGAAGGCCGCCGTGGAAGCCACATTCAGTATCCTGCCATCTTTCTTTGCCACCATCTGTTTGCCAAACTCCTTCGTGAGATAGGTGAGTGATATGATATTCAGGTTGATCATCTGTAACTCCTTTGCCCAGCTGGTTTCGGTAAAGAAACCATAATCGCCGAATCCGGCATTATTAATGAGTACATCAATTTTGGTGCGGGCACTCCTCACCTGATCAACAATTGCTTTTGCTTCCGCTAATTCAGAGAGATCGCATGAAATTACCAGGCAATGAATGGCATATTGCTTTTCGAGCTGGTTTTTAAGTTCTGCTAATTTATCGCTGCTACGGGCAACCAGGACCAGGTTATATTGATTTTGTGCGAAAATGTGGGCAAATTCGTACCCGATGCCTCCCGAGGCGCCGGTTATAAGTGCAGTTTTTGTCATTTTTTGTAAGTGAACAGAATTTGTTATAATAAGTAAACCAATGCTTATAAACGGAAATATTCAGCAATTGTTTTCCTTTAACAACTGCAATAATTAGTTGCATTTCACAGGAAGCAAGTCAACAGGTCCTTTGAGAAGTATGGCAATCACCGTAAGCTGTTCGTCCAGCACACTGTCCGGAACATCTATATACAATAAACCCGGAACATCGCTCCAGTAACTCTTCATCAGGACCTGGCTCTTCAGTTTGGTCCCGTTACCTACAACCCAGATGCGGTTTACCGGATTTCTCAGCCCCTTGATCATGATCGGTCCAACCGGTTTCCCGCTTACAAAAAGGTACAGGGTCTCCCGGTCCTTCGAGAGAGCCGAAGGGCCATAAAAATAATCCTTAGGAATGCCGGCGACCGTTCCATAGATAGCTTCCTTGTGTTTACCGGTCCAGCGGCCAAATTCTTTCAGTATGGCAATTTGTTCCTCGGGGATGGTCCCATCGGCTTTCGGGCCGATGTCAAGCAACAGGTTTCCACCCATGCTGATACAATCGGCAAAAATTCGGATCAGCTGGTTGGGCGTTTTATAGTCATGGTCGTTTTGCTGGTAACCCCATGAATCATTGATAGTCATACAAAGCTCCCAGTTCGCATCATCCGGGGCGCATAAAGGCACACCCTGCTCCGGTGTGGCAAAGTCGCCGTA
>JANXXZ010000453.1 GCA_025350385.1 Bacteroidales bacterium | reverse complement strand
GCGCACGATATCCTCCTTTGCATCAATACCGGTGAAAAGCAAAGTACTCCGACAGCCCGCGATTATGGTGATGACGATGCATTCGTGAAAGGACGCCGTTTTGCATTTTTCAACGACCAGTTCTACCTCAAAACCACATCTGAGATGAATGAACTGTTTGCCGACGTCCCTGAGGCTATCGACAATACGAATGAAATTGTCGGCAAAGTGGAAATGCTCAACCTTACAAAGGAGATATTGCTGCCCAATTTCCCGGTCCCGGAAAAGTTCGTTTTGCATAAAACAGCAGTCTTTACCGGAAAGAAAGAGATCACTGCCGACGTGCGTAACCAATGGGAATACCTGAAACACATCACCTATGAAGGGGCAGCGAAAAGATACGGAACCATTACTCCCGAAATTAAGGACCGCATCGATTTTGAACTCCAGACCATACATGATATGGGTTTTGCCGGTTACTTTCTGATCGTTAGTGATTTTATCCGATCAGGGCGCGAAATGGGTGTGTATATTGGCCCGGGGCGTGGATCGGCCGCCGGATCGGTGGTGGCTTTCTGTATAGGGGTCACCAATATTGACCCGCTAAAGTACGACCTGCTGTTTGAGCGTTTCCTGAACCCGGAACGCATCAGCATGCCTGATATCGATACGGATTTCGATGACCAGGGCAGGCAGAAGGTAATTGATTATGTTGTCCAGAAATATGGCCAGACACAGGTTGCGCAGATCGTGACATTTGGAACTATGGCTGCCCGCCTTAGTATTAAGGATGTAGCCAGGGTACTCGAACTGGACCTTTCAATAAGCAATTCACTTACTAAACTGGTACCTGAAAGACCCGGGATTGAGCTCAAAAGAGTACTTCACGGCCCAATCTTCACTAAAGAAGGGGAGAAATCACTGGAAGAAAAATTTTCACTCCAGGGCGAAGATTTTGAGAATGTCCGAAAGATCCGCGAAATATATAATTACGAGGGAACAGATGCCTCCATGACTTTGCAGAGCAAAGTTCTGCATGAAGCGGAAGTCCTGGAAGGATCGGTCAGAAACACAGGAATTCATGCTGCCGGTATCATCATAGCGCCGTATGATCTTACCGATCTTATCCCTGTATGTACCGCTAAGGATTCGGACCTCTGGGTTACCCAGATTGAGGGCAACAGTATCGAAGATGCCGGGGTTATCAAGATGGACTTTCTAGGTCTTAAAAACCTAACCATACTCCGGGATGCACTGGAACTTATCAAACAAAATCACGGTGTCACGATTGACCTGGATACAATACCACTTAAAGACGCACCTACTTTTGGGCTGTACCAGAGGGCTGAAACTAACGGAACTTTCCAGTTTGAAAGTGAAGGCATGCAGCAATGGCTTAAGCAGCTGAAACCGGATAAATTCGGTGACCTGATCGCTATGAATGCTTTGTTCCGTCCGGGGCCAATGAAGTATATACCCAATTACATCGCCCGTAAGCACGGTACTGAGGCCATAGCTTACGACCTGCCCGAGATGGAGAATGTACTAAAAGAAACATATGGAATCACGGTGTACCAGGAACAGGTGATGCTTCTCTCGCAACACCTGGCGGGTTTCAGCAAGGGAAAAGCCGATGAGTTGCGAAAGGCCATGGGGAAAAAACAACGCGAAAAAATTGATAAACTTAAACCGGAATTTATCAAAGGCGGAGTTGAGAAAGGGCATCCTGAACCAATCCTTCACAAGGTCTGGACCGACTGGGAAGACTTTGCAGCTTATGCATTCAATAAGTCCCATTCCACCTGCTATGCTCTCGTGGCATACCAGACTGGTTACCTCAAAGTTCATTACCCGGCTGAATACATGGCAGCGCTGCTGACAAGCAACCTTAGCAACCTCGAAAAGATCACCTTTTACCTGGATGAATGCCGCCGGATGAGTCTCCGGGTGTTGGGCCCTGATATTAATGAGTCGTTCCTGAATTTCACGGTCAATAAAAACGGAGAGATCCGATTCGGGTTGAAAGCTCTGAAAGGAGTAGGGGAGGCCGCTGCCGAATCAGCCATCAGCGAAAGAACTGAGAATGGACCTTTTACCAGTATATTTGACTTTATTAAACGGGTAAATCTCCGGACTGTTAATAAAAGCACTTTTGAATCCCTTGCGCAGGCAGGAGGTTTTGATAGTTTTGAGGGGATGCACCGCTCCCAGTTTTTCGCCCAGGATTCAAACGAAGATAC
>JANXXZ010000422.1 GCA_025350385.1 Bacteroidales bacterium | reverse complement strand
GTCCTATTCCATTCCCGATGCATTACTGACTGACAATAATGCTTTCACCATCTATCCCAACCCGGCTCATGATAAGGTTTCATTAACCCGAAAATCAACCGGGTATAAAATACCTGGGATTATCAGGGATGCTTATGGTAAACAATGGGCATCTTTTGAATGGGATAGTAACCAGTGTATGATTTCTATACCAATAAGTGAACTGCCTGCCGGAATTTATTTCATCATCCTGAAAAACAAGGAATTGACAATCAACGAAAGGTTTATTAAGCAATGATACCAAGCATTTCGGTCCATTTCCAAAAATAAGTTTATCAACAAATAAGACAGCTGCCCGGTACCTTAAATAGAGCCGGGCAGCTGGAAATCATTTAATACTCTCATCTTTCTCTTTCTCCTTACTATTCTGATCCGGAAAGATAATTGCGACTAATTCAGGATAACGTCGAAAAAAGCCAGGGACATGTCAAAGCATCTCAGTCCCCAAATATTTTGGATAACAACATGAATTACAGCTATTTTAACATTTGCATCTTGCATTTTTACTTTTGACTTAACATTAGGGAGTAATCTTCGCAATGAAAATGGAAGTGTTACTGTTCAGGAGGTTCATGTCGGTAGCGTTTGTCACTCCGTCCCCATTAATATCACTCGACAGATATCCCGTGAGGAATGATGCCGCATTATTATCAACCTGGATCATATCGGCTGCATCAATAAAGCCATCCTGGTTTACATCACCTCCATACAGAACATATTTTCCGGATACCAGTTTCATATTATTGCCATAAGCCTGCGAAGCGGAACTGCTGAAATTATAACTGACGCTCGCACCATCGAACGAAACAGGGCTGCCATTCCAGGTTTCGAGACTGTTCCTGTGCTTGATAACAATGTAGTAGCTCGATCCCAACGCTGCCGGCACTGTAAGTGATGTTGTCCCATCCGTATTAATATTAACAGTATAAGGACCACCTGCAAGCGAATAGGGTGCAATTGAATTGTGCAATTCAACAGTGATCTGGTCAGCAACAGTACCGGGGAACTGGTTGCCTGCAGCATTCTGTGCTTTGTTCATTGTTGTTCCATTAAACAATCCTTCGAGGAATAGGGTGAGATTCAGGCTTTTATCGAGGCTTAATATATTTATGTTATAATCTTCCGTTTCGCCATAGGAATAACTTAAGCAGGGATCAATTGTACTGTTAGAGTATACTTCCCTAACCCGCATACGGGTAAGTCCTACAGTGGCTGCCGTAGGGACTGTAAAATTTATAGTTCCTGTAGCAGGAGTAGGTGGTATAGCAACATTACCAAGTTTCTCAGTTGTCTCGAAAACCCCGTTCTGGTTGTAGTCGATCCAGACTGAAATATTATTCCCGCTGGAATAGGTACCGGGGCTCAGGGTGATGGTGTAGTTTGAATTAGGGAGCAGGTTTGTCGACATTGCGCTGTAATAGGTGTAATAAGGGCTGGGTGAGGCTCCGGTAGCATTGTTAATGGTACCTAATTGTACAAGAGAGATATAGTCGCCTGAACTTGTGCCTGTAGTATAAGTTGGAGTACAGTAGGTAAATGGTATTACGCTTATATAGTTTGATTTGGCAAGTGAATTTGTTCCGTTGGCATTTGTAACAGTGAGAGTTACACTATACTGTCCAAGAGCTGTGAACTGAACCTGTGGGTTTTGCGAACCGGCGCTGGTTCCGCCAACATAAGTGAATGTACTTGGGCTGATGCTCCAGGTCCAGGAAGTTGGAATATTTGCAGATTGATCGGTTAATGTGACTGTAGTGTTAACAGAAGGTGTAACAGAAGAAGCAGTGAAAGCTGCTACCGGAGGGCTCGTATTGGTATAACAACTGATACTTGCCGACCAGCCGGCATAGGTTAAACTTATATCAGAAGTGAAATTGAAGGTCAGGGCGCCCGAAGCGTTTGATGCTGTAATAGTGCCCGGACCTGTAGTTCCGGAAAAAGTTCCTATAAGTGGATCGGATGTACTAGTACCATCATAGATCCGAAGATAGTCATACCCTGATTCTGTTTCAAATGTATTGAATGTAAAACGAATCATTGATCCCGCTGTAGAAGGATGGAAAGTTTCCGTAAAATTCTGGTTGTTCAAATAATTGGCAGAAAATCCGCCAGGATCATAAAAATTTCCGGTACAGGTTGTAATTGATCCATTAGCCATATTAAACTCGGGAGGAATCACAGAGATATAGGCTGTTTTTGTTTCCACATCTGAACTTGTGCCTTTGGTTACAGAAAGACTGACATCAAAGGTCCCCAGTGTATTATAGGTTATCGGCGGAGGATTTTGCCCAACAAATGTTGATGGAACTCCTCCATTAAAAGTCCAGGTCCAGCTTGTTGGAGAGCATTGGGAAATATCACTGAAAGTTACTGTATTGCCAATAACTACCGAGGTGGTAGCTGCTGAAAAGTTAGCAAATATATCAGCAACAGTGATAAATCCTGTTTTTGTTTCCGTGTCGGTTCCAGTCGCATCTGTTACGACCAGTGTAACGTTATAAGTTCCGGGGGTATTGTAAGTAATAGCAGGAGGATTCGCACCTGTATAACTGCCGGGAGATCCGCCGGGAAAGGTCCATTGCCATGTAAGGGGTGTTCCGGATGAATTATTTGTGAATGTAACAGATCCGCCTGTACATACACTTGTATTGTTGGCTGTAAATGAGGCATTTAACCCGATAACAAAAGGTGAAATGTACGTCCTGTATACTCCTCCGCGGTTATCGGTCCAGCAAGGGTAAACACGGCCACCTTTTGAGGTGATTCCAAGATAATCCCCCATATAATTGCTGGCAAGCCCCGGGATCGGAACCGGAGTGAAGGAAACATCACTCACCCTGAAATCGGACCAGATATTACCGGCGTCTATTGAATAGGAAACCCATGTTTCGCAGGCCGTACTTGCCGTATTCCTGTCATCATAAAAGATAACTGCCAGATTACCTGTTTCCGGGTCGCAGGTAATCCAGGGTTCATAAGCCTCTTTGCCGTCAGCAAATAGTCCCTGGTTAACTCTTACCGGGGTTGACCATGTGGATCCGTTGTTTGTAGAGCGGATCAGATATACACTTATATTTGATCCGGAGTTAGTTCCAGGAACTCCTATATTAGTCCAAATTATATAAATATTCCCATTATTCGGACCCCCACTTACATCAACAGCCATAACCGGGAATGAATTTACGCGCATGCTTTTAAGCACTCCTGTTTCCCTGATACCCTTAATATTCGAAATAACTTTGACAGCAGAACTGAAAGTTACCCCTCCGTCCAGTGATTTGGCAAATCCAATACCATCTTCGGTCAGGCCTGAGCTGGGATAGGTAGCCCAGCATACATAAACCTGCCCGTTGGGACCAGTCTGAAGATTTACACCATGATTAAACGAAGCAATGCTGGTACCAGAAATCGGTATTTTCGATGACCAGGATACACCATTATTTGTTGAGCGTGAAAGCATTACCTGGTAATTATAGGTGCCACCAAAGTCGGTCCAGGCAGTATAAAGATTCCCCGAATACGGGCTGGAGAGCGAATTATCAATCCACATATGGTTCTTATCGGCAAGAGAACCGGGATTTGTGGCAATGGTAGCTGTTGACCATGTATTCCCGTCATCAGAATAAGCAACTCCCTGCCCGCCCGGGTCATCGATAAAATTTACATATTGCCGCCCGCTTCGGCTAATGGCCGTAGTAGGGTCTCCTGAGTTCGCCCCTCCGGTCCCGTTAATAGATCCGCTAAAAGTACTGCCGGCATCTATGCTTTTGAAATAATCGGCTCCAAGTACTGAAGATACTGTTGACCCATTCCAGTCTGTTGAGTTATTTGAGTTTATCAAAAACATATTGTTATCAGGATCCACAAATACAGAATTTTCACTTTGTGTGGTAGCTGTTATTGTGGTAACCGGGACATCAGGTGAGTCCGTGATAAAACCATCCGCTTCAATCGTTGTACCTTTGAATATGGCCGGAGGAATCGGAATTTTAGGATTGTAAGGAACCAGACCTTTTCGGGCCAGTTTCATCCAGTACCCCATATTATCGATATGATAATCAATAATATCTGTCTTACCTGCCGGAAGTTTAGCTTTATTATCTCTCTGCTGACCAACGACAGGAGAAGCAATTACCAAGGAAAACAGTATTCCTAGAAGGAAATTAATTTTTTTCATAGCCTGCTTATTATTGTATATATTAGGAATGATTCTGAATACTAATTAAAAACTCAATTCGGTGCATAATAATGATTTGTTTAATTCACCAGGCATTGATTGGAACAGACATGACGTAGGAAGAGCGGGAGTGAAACGAGGAAATACGAGCTACGAGAAGCCAGGTAAAAGGATTGTTCAGTTTGGTATATCCCAACAAACATAGTCAATTGGAAC
>JANXXZ010000396.1 GCA_025350385.1 Bacteroidales bacterium | reverse complement strand
GGTTACATAACCGAAAAACTTGCCACTACATTATCTGAAGGATTCCTGGGCGCAGGTGAAAGTGCTTTGGTGAACCCTGGTTACAGCCAATCAACTGGTAAAATGAACCCATTCTATGCCAACTTCTATGCTGCCGATGGTTCATCAGTTGCCGATGGCATTAACTATACTCAAGCTGGACGCGACGGAATTGAGTTTTATCAAAGCTATAGCGATCCCCGCTTACCCTATTTTTATGCTACTTACGATGGCACTAACTATGGCGGAAACTACTTTGGCGACCTGGTTTCAAATCTTCTTCCTCCAAACGAAACTTCTCAACTTGGACAGGGAATGATTGGGACTTTCGACAGATCAGCCATTATTCTTTCTGATTTTGAAAGCTTGTTCCTCCAGGCTGAAGCCGCTCAAAAAGGTTTTATACCTGGAACAGCCAAAGAATTTTACGACCAGGCAGTGACACAATCTTGCATTTACTTTGGAATTGCTGATACCGAAATATCACAATTACTTGTCCTGGAAAATGCAAGTGTAAACTTCGATCTGGCTCCTAACAAAGTGAAACTCATTATGACTCAAAAATGGGCTGCTATGAATGGTAATTCTCCGATGGAAATCTGGACCGACTACAGGAGATCAGGATTCCCGGATTTCATTCATTTTGCCCAAGATCCTAACAGGAAAAACAATACTCCTCCGGTAAGGCTGCTCTATCCGCAACGTGAACTTAATCTCAATGGTGATCAGGTATCTGCGGTTGGCAATATTGACCTGTTTACTTCCAAAATCTTCTGGCAATCCCGCTAATTGAAAGCAAAGCCAAAATAATTAACAACCAAAAAATTAAATATATGAGAAGGAAAATAATATATGTTCTTGGCCTTTTAGCGGTGACTTTTATCACGAGTTCCTGCCTGAAAGACAATTTCGGCGAAGACTGGACATCTTCCCTCAAAGGTAAGATGTACGCCCAGTTCGTAAGATCAGGTTTCCAGGCCAATACAATTGCGTTTGCTGATTCCGATCAGTTTGTGAATGTGTTGATAAACATCGCCTCAGATGACAAACCTTCGTCTGAAAATACGATTACTGTAGCCATTGATATCCCAGCTTTATCAGCTTATGACACCGTTCAGTTTCATGCTGATACCACCTTCAAGAGTTATATCCCTTATCCGGGCGCTACTATTGTAAATCCACAGGTCATTGTTCCTGCAGGTTCCAGAGTTGCCTATGTTAGACTGAAGCTTAGCCGGGCGGATACATTACGGACTTCCGAGAAGTACATGGTACCCATCACAATCACCGCTGCAACCAATGGCATTATAATAGCTGAGAACATGAAAACTGCTCTTGTTGCTGTTCCTATCGCCAACCAGTATGAAGGGGATTATGCATCCACGGGAAGAATACATAAGCTCACTGGCTGGGATCGTACCTGGAGTTCAACAAAGCATCTGTTTACTGTTGATGCCAATACAGTTAGTTACTTATGTGCAGATATAGGCTTGCCCTGCAATATCACCATTGACCCTGTCACTAATAAAGTCACAACTTTTTTCAATACCGACCTTACCTACGATTTCCAGTTCAACACTCCTGATCTCAACCTTGATGGTCAGGGAGGAGATTCCCGCTGGGATCCTGCTACAAAAACCTTCTACCTTTATTACTATTACATTGGTACCGGCGCTTTAGCCCGAGTTGCCACTGAAAAATTAGTAATGAAATAGGTTTATTCCCTTTATATTAAAAGGCTGTCCCCACAGGGACAGCCTTTTTTATTTAGTTAGTTAACATTACATATGAAAACTTCTGTTAACTTATTTTTAAATCAAGACTATTTCGATTTAGTGGTGATCTGCTATAATTTATCTCCTCTGTGTACAATCATAATTCTCAGGTCATTGGATTGGGCAACAATTCGACAAGCACTTCCTTTGCATTTCTGATCAGACCTTTATCATTATTTAAGGTTTCCTTCCATTAATATAAACTTTCGTTCTTCAAACAGGATAGATTCATCGCTATATCCGGTTCAGCGATCAATTTGAATGTTATCAGTTATTTCCGGTAATTTATCGATTAGATTTTTTGCTGCTTGCTTTGCATTCTAATTTTGAATCATCAATACTGAAAAACCATCGTAAAAAAACATTTACGCTTTTTCTTACCGGCAAAAATATTCTTGTAACAATTTTAAAAGGATCACGTCATATACCCGAAAAATAGAAATAAGAAAAACTCTCGGAAGAGAAAAAAATAAAAGCCATGAAAACATCACACACTTTTACAACTTTTGCAGCGCTGCTTATGATAATGCTTATTGCAGTAGCCGGCACGAATTTCAAGCCTAATGTACATAAAGGAATAACCGAAAGAAACATATTGTTTTCAAATAGCCTCAAGAAAAATGAAAGTTACGTAAAATCAGAAAGGAAACAACTTTCAACTGATTTAACAAAGGCAAACAAAATTACTGCATTACCAGCCACAGAAGATGATTTTATTTACCTACGTTTTGAGGTAAATAAAGATAACATTAACAGCGAATCTGGTATCACCGAATTACCTGTTTCCGATTTGAGTTACCTGGGTATAGATGTAAATAAATTCATGAATGAAAGCGAAACTGAAATAACTGAATTACCAGTTTCTGAATTGAATTACCTGCGTTTCGACGTAAATAAATATATCAATAACAACGAATCTGATATCACAGAATTACCGATTTCTGATTTGAGTTACCTGAAGTTCAGCGTGAATGAGTTCATGAATGAGAACGAAACTGAAATAACTGAATTACCCGTTTCCGAATTAAATCACCTACGTTTCGACGTAAATAAATATATGATACAAAATCCGGGTAATATTGAAGAAATAGCTACTGATGAATTTAGTAACATCCGATTCGATGTGAACCGTTTTATTGAATCGGATTTGGCAAAAGAAAATGAAAATGCAGAATTACCGGTTGCTGAATAATAGATACCAGAACCACAATATAAGTAAAGAATCAAATGACAACAAGGCCCTTCATCATGAGGGCCTCATTGTTATAATATTTTTATTTCTGTTTAAAAAATTGTAAGAATATTTATAGTCTTAAATGCAAAGTGCATGTGCCCCTTTTGTTATCATACTCTTTTATTCTTTAATAATTGCATTTTGAATTACTTTTTGAAAGCAAAGATGCCATTAATCGGTAGAACCTGGAACCCTGAAGCTGGAATCCAGAACCCGGAACTTTTATCCGTCAGAAGCTAAAAATCTATCTCTGCTCAACCACCTTCCTAAATAGAACTAATTCTGTAATCATTCAGTGCGCCAAACTGCCTTTATTCAATTAAAGAAAACCGATATAAATGAAATTTAGATTGCTACTTAGCAATATCGATTATTAATTTGAAAAATAAATTACTTTTGTATTGATTGAGAAAGCCAGTTTCTTTCTTTTCAAATTTTATCAGAATAATCCGCTGAAGTATTAATTTCAAGCATTTAAGTGTACATTTAAAACTTCTAAATTCATAGTCATAGCATCTGAATGCCAATTAATTCATTAAGACCATCAATAAGAACTAAAATTATTCTGACAATAAAAACAGACATGTTGTTTGACAAAGGTTGGTTTTCAAAATTCATGGTTGTATTCGGATACCTTATGGCTTTGATTTACATCGGGTTGGGTTGTTTGCTATTTGTACCAAAAATTTATCCAGGGCTTCCCAGGAATCTGAAATTCGCATTTGCTTTGTTTTTCGTTGCTTATGGTCTATACAGGTTTGTAAAATTACTTACCCAAAAAAATGAACCTAACGATTAAAGGAGAAATTCAAATGAAAAGGTATTTACTAAACCCTTACCTGTTTATTTTTGCAGTTCTGGCAATGTTTACTGGAGCTTGCCGCAATCCGATGGGAGTGCAACCCCTTGATGAAACTCCAACCAGGGGTAATATTCGGATTTGTGTCGATGAATCATTTCAGCTACTTTTTGACACCCAACTCTACACTTTTCAGTCCTTGTATTCCGATGCTAAAATTGCAGTAAAATACAAACCCGAAGCGGATGTTCTTGCTGATTTTATGAATGACTCGGTTCGCACAATCACACTAACGCGGGAACTCACAAAACAAGAGAAAGATTATTTGTTTTCACAGAAATTTATTGCCCGGACTACCAAGGTGGCACACGATGCATTGGCTCTTATAGCAAACCCCGAAAATAAAGACACCTTGCTTTTAGTCAGTCAGTTTGCCGATATTTTACGCGGCAAACTTTCTACCTGGAACCAGTTAGATCCAAAATCACCTGAAAACACAATAAACGTAGTATTTGATAACAATAAATCGGGCAATGTTCGTTATTTTCGCGAGAAATTCCAGTTAACAGGAAATTTCCCGACAAACTGTTTTGCAGTGAATTCGAATGAAGAAGTTATGAATTATGTAAAGAAAAACCGGAATGCCCTGGGAATAATCAGTGTCAATTGGATAAGTGATTCACAGGACACAACTTCCGGTCGATTTCTAAAATCAGTTCGGGTTGTTGAAGTTGGCACAACCAGTTCCAACTACTGCAAACCTTACCAGGGATACATAGCCGAAGGCTCCTATCCATTCTGCCGTGATGTTTATATGATCGGGAGAGAGACATTTTCAGGACTTGGCTCGGGATTTGCATCATTTGTAGCTGGCGACCAGGGACAGAGAATAGTCTTAAAATCAGGACTTGTCCCAGCTACAATGCCAATAAGGCTCATTCAAATACGAAAAGACTAAATTTTATTCATAGAGGAGGAAACAAAATGGTACGAATTACTAGAAATTTTTCTAAGACCCTTATTTTGGCGGTCATTTTAGCTTTTGGTGGGGCAGCTTCCGGTCAGGATTTAAAATCAGCGCTCAATATGACTTATCAGCAACAATTTGAAGCTGCTGACAATGCATTCAATACGTTGATCAAAGCTGAACCTGTTAATGGTAAATACTACTATTACAGTGGCGAAAACCAACTGGCCTCCTATTTTATTGATACGGCAAATATTTCTTTCAAAGAGATTGGTCTGAAAGCCTTAGATAGATTTAACAAGGGAATTGCAGCAAATCCAAATGAGCCTCTTAACTATGTCGGTCTTGGGAAAGTTGCCTTAATTGAAAACAAAAAATCAGTTGCTGATGAAAATTTTGCCAAGGCAATGTCTTTTCTGCCCGCTAGAAAAGTAAAATCTACCCTGACTAAACCTGAACAGGCCACCTTGCTTATTCGATTGGCGGATGCTTATGTCCAGATTGGGAGTAAAGATACAGCATCAGTTTTTGGTCTTTTAAGAAGAGCAGAGGCACTTGACAGCAAAAATCCGGAACTATTTCTTTTACGCGGAGACTATTGGTTTTATACGCTCAATAATGGCAGTAATGCAGCCGAAAACTATAAAAGATCGCAGGATTATTCGCCTCAGTCAACAAGGGCACGTGTAAGACTAGGACAACTTTATACCCGGATTAAAAGCTACCAGGATGCGCTGAGTTATTACCAGGATGCAATTGCAATTGATCCATCATTTGCTCCTGCCTATCTTGAAATGGGATTCCTTTTCGCAAAAACCAGTCAACCCGAAGAATCAAAAAAGTATTTCAAACAATACCTTGACCTAACTAAGAGCAATATTGCTGCCCAGCGCAGGTATGCGAATATGCTGATCCAAACCGAAGACTATAAAGGAGCCATCAAACAAATCAACCAAATACTGGCAATGGACTCTGTATCTTACAACGACCTGAACCGGGCCCTTGCCTATTCTTATTTTGAAGAGAAACAATTTCCCAATGCAAAATATTATATTAGTAAATTCGTTGTGAACTCTCCAACTGAAAAAATTACATCTAAAGACTACTTATACTTTGGTCGTATTCTTATGAAAAATGGTCAGGACTCCCTGGGCATCATCAAACTTACCCAGGCATCAGCACTTGATAGTATGAACATGGACCTTCTGAATGAAATTGCTGCTGCTTACAACAAAACCAGAAAATATGAAAACGCTGCCAAAATATATAAACTAAAAATTGAACGGACAAATGGCAGTACGAACGACTATTACAGGATGGCTCGCGCCTATTTTGATGCTAAAATGTGGGTTTCAGCCGACTCTGCACTTGCTAAAGTAAACCGGATGAGTCCTGAATTTGAACCTGCCTACCTGTTCAGAGCCAGGGTTTATTCCAACCTTGATCCAGATACCAAGGAAGGTCTGGCGAAACCATTCTATGAGAAATTACTTGAAAAGGCTGCTTCCGATACTGTTAAATACTCAAAGGACATTCTTGAAGCCTATAACTATCTTGGATATTATTTCCTTGTTAACAAGCAATACTGCGAGTCACTTATGTATTGGGATAAAATTTTAGGATTTGATCCTGCAAACGAAAATGCTAACAGCGCATTAAAAGATCTCAAGTCAAGGTGTCCTGAATTTAAGTCAGTAAATCAGCAAAAATAAGCGTACATAATCTGATTGACATATCTGTTAATCTTAATATCGGCGACAAGGTTGTATGGGAGCCCTGAACTTTAATAAGTGAAGAGAATGTAAGATATTTTTTGTTCATACCTAGCTGAATTTCAGGCTAAATAACGATCTTCGCACATCAATTAAAGTTTTATCCTGTATTTGAGTAAAACCATTATCTTTGCCTTAAAATACACTCTTAAAATCTAAATAAGAACAACAAACACCATTCATTAATCTTAAATCTTTTTACCAATGAGCAAAAACGGTCAATCATTGAAAGAAGCATTACAGTCAGCCTTTGCAGCAGGAGTCATATTGATTTCTTTAGCAGTAGCATTCCTGATTTACTATTATGTATTAGGAAGTCCTGTAAACTTTGAAGGCGGAAATCCCAAAGGGCATCCCATTCCAGGTAACTACCTCGCAATGGTATACAAAGGAGGCATGATTGTTCCTCTGTTGATCACCTTAATTCTTGTCCTGCTTACTTTTACTATTGAAAGAGCTTTAACACTTCGAAAAGCAAACGGTACTGGTCCGGCTAACAAATTTGTTTCCAACCTTCAGAATTATTTGAATAACAATCAGATTGATGAAGCAATTGCCAGTTGTGACAAACAAAAAGGATCCATTGGAAATGTAATGAAAGCCGGATTGAAGAAATACAAAGAACTTCAATCAGATACAAGGCTTGATAAAGACCAGAAACTTGTATCTTTACAAAAAGAGTTCGAAGAAGCTACTGCTTTAGAACTTCCGATGATGTCGCGCAACCTGGTTATTTTATCAACCATTGCTTCAATTTCAGTGCTTATTGGTCTTATCGGTACTGTATTAGGTATGATCAGGGCATTTGCTGCTCTTGCACAGGCTGGCGCACCCGATGCACTTGCACTTGCAACCGGTATTTCGGAAGCTCTTATCAATACTGCATTTGGTATCACAGGATCAACCATCGCCATCATTTTTTATAACTATTTCTCAACAAAAATTGATACGATGACCTACAAAATTGACGAAGCAGGATTTAGTCTTACTCAGACTTTTGCTTCTCAGACAAAATAGGGTTAGCAACTTGTATTAAATGCAATGAGGCGCACTGCGCCCGGTTTTCTAACTACTAAACATTATACCATGCCAAAAATAAAGCTACCGGTAAAAACTCCCAAGATTGACATGACGCCAATGGTGGATTTATTTGCCCTGTTGCTTACATTCTTCATGTTGACAACATCTTTCCGGCCTCAAGAAGCAACGGTAATTGATACGCCCAACTCCATCAGCGAAAAGGTTGCTCCTGAAAAGAACGTCATTATAATTCTGGTAGGCAAGGATGATAAAGTGTACCTGAATTTCGACAATGGTACCGATACATCCGTGCTTATCAGAAAAGAAGTATTGAAAAAAGTTGCGGAACAAAAGAGCCTCACCTTTACTGATAAGGAATTGAAAACCTTTTCAACCTGGGCATCATTCGGTATGCCGGTCGAAAGACTCAAAGCTTGGCTCAATACTGCCGATTCGAAAGAGCGCGACAAATTCCAGGTTGGAATACCCATCGATTCAACTGATAACCAGCTGAATCTCTGGGTTCGGTTTATCCGCTTGCAGAATCCGAATGCAGAAGTTGCCATAAAAGGAGATTCTGAAGCCGATTTCAAAACTGTAAAACATGTAATGGACATTCTTCAGGAGAACCAGGTTAACAAGTTTAACCTCACTACAAACCTTATGAAGGAAGAAGCAAAATTGGAAGAATAGTAATGAAACTGACAATAAATCTAAAGAAATCAAACCATGGCTGAAATAATTCAAGCGGAAGGCAAGCAAAAAGGTGGCAAAAAGAAAGCCAAAAAGTTTTCGACACATATCGATATGACCCCTATGGTCGACCTCATGTGTTTGCTCATCACCTTTTTTATGCTTACCACTGCTTTCAGTAAGCCCAAAGCAATGGACATCACGATGCCCGAAAAGAAAGACGATCCGAATATTAAGCAACCTGAGATATCAGCTAACAGAACTCTCAATGTCTTAATTTCAGGCAATAACCAGATATACTATTACTTTGGCGTAGCCGATCCCAAGAAACCCTCCGAAATCCCTCAACTGATTAAAACAGATTACAGCAAGGACGGAATAAGAAAAGTTCTCCTTCAGCGAAACAAAATAGTATTCAAAGCTGTTAGTGCGTTAAGGGAAAAAGTACTGAAAGGTGAATTGGTGATGGCAGATTCAACGCTGACGCGACAGATTAAAGATCTGAAGAAATCAGATAAAAATGCCCCAATTGTGCTTATTAAAGCAGATGAAAAGGCAAAGTACAAGAACCTCGTCGACATTATTGACGAAATGGCTATAACTACCATTGCCAATTATGCAGTTGTTGACATCACACCAACTGAATTGCAGATGTTAGGTGGATCAGCGCCTGCTGCGCCTGCAACAAAGTAAATCAATTGTAGTTGACCCAGCGATTGTTACTATTTAAACGTAAAACAAAAAAATGACAAAGCAAGAGGTTCATACCGCTCCCATGGACGAAATCGTCTTTGAGCACCGAAACAAAATGTATGGAGCGTACATTTTGCGTAAGCTGTATAAAAAACATGTTACCAGGGCAATGTTACTGTCTATAGCAATTTTGCTAGCCGGCCTTGCTTATCCTCTGATTAACAGTTATTATGCGCAGAAAAGGTCTAAATATCTCGAGAAAACAGTAAGTTCTGAATTCATGGATATGGACAAACCAAAAGAAGAAGCTCCACCCCCACCCCCACCCCCACCTCCTCCACCAGCAGCTCTCGAACAGAAAGTTAAGTTTGTGGCTCCAGTTGTAACTACTGAGGAAGTAGTAGAAGATGCCGATATCTTCAACCAGGATGACCTGAGCAAGAACACCACAAATGAACCTGTTGCCGCAGTTGATGAAGCTGCTCCCGCAGCCGTTCAGGAAGTAATCGAAGTTGAAGAAACAAAACCGGTTTTCACAATCGTTGAAGAAATGCCTTCGTTTCCGGGTGGCGATGCTGAACGCAACAAGTTCCTGGCCGAAAACATTAACTACCCTCAGCAGGCACTTGAAAATAGTATTCAGGGCACTGTTTACGTCTCATTTGTTGTTGATTCAAAAGGCAATGTTACCGATGTAAAACTCCTCCGTGGGATTGGCGGCGGTTGCGACGAAGAAGCTGTTCGAGTTGTCAAGATGATGCCTCAGTGGCATCCAGGAAAACAGAATGGTAAACAAGTACGTGTATTGTTTAACATGCCAGTTTACTTCAAAATCCAGGGAGCTTTATAAGTTACTTTCCCGTTTTATTTAACGCCATTAAGGACAACCTTGATGGCGTTTTTATTTGTCTTATGTTTCGATTAAGATGTTTCCAGCTTCATTTGAGATGTCTCCTGCGTCGTTTGAGATGTCTCCTGCGCCCAAGGATGGTGCCTTGCCCTGCATGATGTCAACTAAGTCTCGTAATGATGCTTCCTGCGAATCCTGCCTGGCACTCAGCACTAGGTGCACAGCATAAAGCAATCAACAACCATAACAAGAAGTCTATTGCCCGTGCAAAAGAAAAAACAAAATAGAAGTAACGTGCAGTTTGTAAATCTTTAGTTCGGTTATTCCGATCTGTAGGTAACTGCAGAAGATTATTTAATCATACCCAAGTTCTTCTGATAGAGCCCTGCAATAGAATCAAACTGCGGCTTGTATTTTTGTGAAACAGGAAATGCAGGTGGCGATTCAACCTTCAATGGATCAATGGCCTGTCCATTTTTCAAAATACGAAAATCAAGATGGGCGCCAGTTGAAAGACCTGAAGTTCCCACATACCCGATAACCTGCCCCTGGCTTACCTTGCTGCCGGCATGTATACCAGCTCCAAATCCTGATAAATGCATATAACTTGTAGTAAAATCATTGTTGTGCTTTATCACAATCAAGCGTCCTGCTCCCCCTGAATAAGCTGCTTTCTGCACAATGCCGCTGCCAATAGTATGAACAGGTGTGCCGGAAGGAGCGGCATAATCAACACCATGGTGTGGACGGTAAATTCGTAATATCGGGTGGTAACGGCTGTTGGAAAACTTGGAGGAAATACGTGTGAATTTCAAAGGAGCCTTTAAAAATTCGCGGCGAAGGTTCTCCCCTTTTTCATTAAAATACTCGGTGACATTATCCTGTTGAAACCGGTATGCATAATATTCCTTTCCTGAATGCTTGAACCATGCGGCATGAATAACACCCATTGCAACGGATTTGCCATCGACCGAAAGATCCTCAAATATAACTTTAAATTCATCCCCCTTCTGAATAGCATAAAAATCGATAGTCCATTGATAGATCTGGGCCAACGCAATAGCCAAGTTTGGATCAGCTTTGGCATCTTCAATCGAATTCCATAGCGAAGAGTTTATGATACCCGAAGCAGAACGTAAACGGTTCACAACTTCCTTTGAACCTGCATGCACATGCAACGAATCCCTGAAATCAAACACCACATAATTAGTATCTGATATCTCATAAACAAAATACTGTAGTTTCTTCTGCTTGTTATTCGAAACCATGGCAATGTACTCATTACCTGCCCTGAATTTCCTGAAATCAAATATGCCATCCGCCTTTTGCGATAACATGTTTATCTGGCTACTCTCTGTATTAAATGAGGAAATAATGGATGCCAGGTTTTGTCCTGATTTAACTTCTTCGCGCACTATGGCGAATGAATCGGTCACAATACCATATTCAACTGTGGGCTGAACCTTGGGCAATGGCTTAGCAATAGGAATAATTATAAAGTCCTTAAGTAATACCAGTGTAACGATGATTGCAATAAACAGTAAAGGCCAGATAATCAGCCGGTGTATTTTTCTTTTGAAGTCCATGTATTTAAATTTAGTATCAGAGATGTTTAAGAATTGTTGATCTTTCTCTGCCAGTAAAGGGTTTGGCATTAAAAAACAGGGCTTTAGACCCTGTGATTTCACTTTTGAACGCTGAAATCTAGTTCATATGCCCCAAGGCAAATGTATAACCCGCTTCAAAGGCCTCAAGGTTCATTTTGACTATGTCCTCTCCCTTGCGGGCAAACAGGTTCCTTATTGCTTTACGAATTTTCTCGGAGGCTATTTCGAGAAATGGTGTCGCAGCCCCAAGGATTACCATGTTTGCCGACCTTGCTGCGCCGAGTTTCTTTGCAATTTCTTCAGCATTTAAGGCAATGTGATTCTGTAAAGATTCTATTTCTGCCATCAATGAATCCAATGACGGATAGTTGCTGATATTAACAAAAGGCCTAGTGTTTGTAATAAGCCATCCTTTTTCTGACAAATGCGGAAGATATCTCAATGATTCCATGGGTTCTACTGAAATAATAAGGTCAGCCTGTCCGTAGGGAATAAGATCAGAAGCAATTTCGTGATCCGCTATACGAAGATTGGATGATACATCACCACCACGCTGACTCATACCATGGACCTCGGCCTGCTTCATATGCAATCCCGAATCAAGAGCAGCCATTCCGATAGTGGCGGCAATCGACAGGATTCCTTGTCCACCGACACCTGCAAGGATAATATCTCTTTTCATTTTAACGCAATTAATTATAAAATACTTTATTACCTGGGATTAAGCCTGACAATAGAGGAAAACAAACCAGAAGATGAATAGAGGTATTTTGATTTTCTTGATACATATATTAGATTTCCTTTATTAAGCTTCAACCTTTTCATTTAGTTTTTTTTCTGCCTTATGACTTTTTAAGGCTGTCTGTATGCATTCACGGCGCGGAATAATGACTGAAACTCCCTGGTAATCAAGTTCACGCTTCATAACTGACAAATTTTCGTCGTGATCTTTTGGAGAAGGATTCATAATAATGATGTGCTCCTTTTCCACTCCAATGCCCCTGCATATATCTTCAATCCTGCCAAAAGCTGCGGAAGTTTGCCCACCAGTCATTGCTGTAGTGCCATTATCAAGAATCATGATGGTTACAGGAGATTTCTGATTCACACAATCAATAAGGCCTGTAATCCCGCTGTGTGTAAATGTACTGTCGCCTATGACGGCCACTGCCGGTAGCAATCCTGCATCAGCAGCTCCTTTGGCCATGGTTATGGAAGCACCCATATCCACGCAGGTATTGATTGCATCAAAAGGATCAAGTGCTCCAAGTGTATAGCAACCGATATCGGAAAAGACCCGTCCCTTGGTCCATGTTTCGAGTGCCTGGTTCAATGCATTATATGAATAAATATGTGGACAACCTTTGCATAATGATGGGGGTCTGCCAACCACAATGGAGGGAATTTTCCTGCCATAGGTATCAACTTTCCCTAAAGCAACAGCTACAATATTAGGATTGAGTTCACCATCTCGTGGCAAAGTACCATCAAGCCTGCCTTTTATTCGTTTACCAGTGTTCAGAAAGCCTTTCAAAGATTCTTCAACAATTGGGGCACCTTCTTCCAATACGAGGAGTTCATCACATTCATTATACAGTTTCTCAACTAATGCATGTGGTAAAGGATACTGGCCAATCTTCAGAATCGAGTAAGGAAGGTGTCTGTCCGGGAAATTCTCGAGCAGGTAATTATATGCAATACCTGTGGTGATAATACCAAAACTTTTATCTTTTCCTTCAAAATAGGAATTAAATCCTGACGTCATTCCCTGGTTCTCAAACTCTGCCTGCTTTTGTAAAAGAGTTTTATACTGTTTTCGTGCATTCGCAGGTAAAAGGATAAACTGACGGGCATTCTTAGGAAGTTTCACACCATTTTGCTCACGAGAGGCTTTACGTTCAACCCCCGAGCGTGAATGGGCAAGCCGGGTTGTAATGCGCATTAGTACTGGCGTTCCAAGTTTCTCAGAGAGATCAAAACCATAATAAACCATATCATATGCTTCCTGCTGATTGGATGGTTCCAGGATTGGAACCATTGCGAATTTTCCGTAGAAGCGCGAATCCTGCTCATTTTGAGATGAATGCATTGAAGGATCGTCGGCCGAAACAACAATAAGCCCGCCATTGGCACCAGTGATAGCAGAGTTGATAAACGCATCAGCGGCCACATTAAGACCAACATGTTTCATGCAGACCATTGCTCTTTTGCCAGCATACGACATGCCCAGGGCCGATTCCATTGCGGTTTTTTCATTCACTGACCAGCCGGATCGGATATGCCTGATAGTGGCTTCTTTTGAATGCATGACGTACTCGGTAATTTCGGTTGAAGGTGTGCCGGGATAAGCATATATGCCTGACATCCCGGCATCAATAGCCCCCTGGGCAATAGCCTCATCCCCCAATAACATAAGCTTTTGCATACCGTGAGAGTTTAATAAATTCACTGACTTATTATGCACAAAGCTAAAAAAATAAGTATACGTAAATCACTTAACAGCTAAATAAATATTGAATTTCGGCTACCTGTTTTCAAGTTTTAAAGGATGGTTCAAAAACAAAATTTTCCAATTAAAACTGTACTTTTAGAAGCTAATAATTACTCTTTGTGAACTACCT
>JANXXZ010000379.1 GCA_025350385.1 Bacteroidales bacterium | reverse complement strand
GTATGAAACCCAGCGTCCGTTCTGATGTCCCCCGGCAAAGTTTTCCTCCCTGATCTTTGTTCCATCCTGGTCAAAATAGGCCCAGTATCCGTCGCGTGCGCCATTGATCCAGCTTCCGGTCTCGCTTTCCCGGCCATTGTCGTACCATTCAGTCCAGCTGCCATCCTTAAGATCTGATTTGTAAAACCCGTCCGATTTCCGTTTGCCGTTGCTGTACCAGGTCTGGTAGCGGCCTTCTTTCTTTCCCTTGATATATGTTGTGATATACTGTTTCAACCCGTCTTCAAACCAGCCCTTCCATGTATTTACCATTTTCCCGGTATCATATTCACCTGAATCTTTCTTCTGCCCGTTCTGGAACCAGCTCATCCAAAGCCCGTTTTCTTTATCCATCACAAATTCACCGCCATGATGGATTTTTCCATCTGTATAGTAGAAAGTCCATTTTCCCTGTTTTTGAGCTTCTTTATAGGGTCCTTCCTTCCATTTTTGTCCTGTATCGTAGTAAAAAGTCCAGTTATCCTGCTGTTTCCCTGCCAGGAAGTTACCGGTACTTCCCAGCATCCCGTTGGGATGATAAAAACTCCATGTACTGTCCTGTAGATCATCCAGCAGTTTACCAGCCATATCGGGCTTCCCGTCCTCTTTCCACCATTTTCCGGGACCATTCAGTTTACCGGCAACATAATGCCCTTCAAATTCCTTTTTACCGTTACTGAACCAGCGGGTGGTTGGTCCTTCCTTAATTCCACGCTGATAGATTACTTCCTCGTTTTTAAGTCCCTTTTCGTCAAATCCATACCACAATCCTTCCTTCTGCCCGTTTACCAGGTTACCTTCGGCTTTCCTTTTACCGGATGGATAAAGTTCAGTGTTTTGTTGTGCAAATGAAGAAGAAATAACAAATAGAAGTAGGAAAATACCTGTGATCCGTAACATAGGGTTCTTAATTTAAACAGTGGAAGGGTTAAACCCGAAAGTAACTTTACATTAAATAATATGAGAAACAAATGGTATCAGTCAATGTTCCCTTTTGTCCTGGTTCTGGGGCAATAGAACGGGGATACCCTCATTTTCGTATTAATCTGCTAGTGTTTCCGCTCAGTGGTAAAGGAAACCAATTGTTCTAGCGAATGACGGGAGGGGCTTTCGGGGAATGTGCCGAGCAGATCGAAGGCCTTTGCCTGGAATTCCTTCATTTTTTGAGTGGCATATTCAATGCCTTTGCTTTCGTTTACCTTCTGGATGAGTTCAGCCACCTTTTCAGGTTCGTTATTATGATTGCGTACTATATTGATTGCCCGTCGTTTATCAGCCCAGCCCGAATTATTCAACATGTGAATAAGAGGCAGGGTCATTTTCTTCTCCTTGATATCAGTGCCGTTGGGCTTACCAGTGGACAGGCTCTTTTCGTAATCAAACAGGTCGTCCTTGATCTGGAAGGCAATCCCGACATACTCTCCAAACTGGTGCATCTTACTGACGATTTCTTCATCGGCGCTAACCGATGCTGCACCGGCGGCACAACAGGATGCGATGAGGGAAGCGGTTTTTTTACGGATAATTTCGAAATATACCGGTTCTTCAATATCAAGGTGACGGGCCTTTTCAATCTGCAGCAATTCTCCTTCACTCATTTCGCGGGTGGCATTCGATACGATTTTGAGCAGGTGAAAATCTTCGTGCTCCAACGAAAGAAGTAAGCCTTTCGAAAGCAGGTAATCGCCGACTAAAACGGCTATTTTGTTTTTCCAAAGGGCGTTGAGGGAAAAGAATCCACGGCGTTCGTTGGAGTCGTCAACCACATCATCGTGAATGAGGGTTGCCGTATGCAGTAATTCAATAAGTGATGCTGCGCGGTAAGTGCTGTCGTTCACTTCCCCGCATACCTGTGCCGAAAGGAAAACGAACATCGGCCGCATCTGCTTGCCTTTGCGTTTTATAATATACCGGGTAATTGTGTCAAGCAGCGGGACCTTGCTTTTACTTTTCATCGAATTGAGGAAATGCTTCTCGAATGCATCAATGTGAGGGGCAATGGGAGCTTTTATCTGGTCAAGGCTGATCATCCGTGCTTTTTTACCTTTCAAAAGTAAGCAATATTTTGTTTATAGTTCTTTCGCCATTAATGATGGGTTTGATTGTATCCATGCTTGTTGTGAGCGACTAGTGACTGGAGACTAGCGACTAGGGACTTGTCAAAGCTGAATCGATGCTGGTATTGATGGAAAATCGCCTGAATCACGGCCACTTTGACCTTTGCATTTTGCATTTTGACTTAATTCCGGAAAAAGGGACTAGCGACTAGCTACTGGCGACTAGGGTCATGTCAAAGCTGAATCGATGCTGGTATTGATGGAAAATCGCCTGGATCACGGCCACTTTGACCTTTGCATTTTGCATTTTGACTTAATTCCGGAAAAAGGGACTAGCGACTAGCGACAAGGGACATGTCAAAGCTGAATCGCTGCTGGTATTGATGGAAAATCGCCTGGATCACGGCCACTTTGACCTTTGCATTTTGCATTTTGCATTTTTACTTTTAACAGAAATCCAGAACTAGTGATTACCGAAAAGCGCCCAGCGACTAATCCCTCGTGGCTAGTGGCTAGTCACTATTCCCTTGTAGATTGTAGATAATAAAGTGTAATAAAAACCATCAAAAAACTTAATTGCTGGTCAGTACCTACGCCGTCAGTTCACCCCGCAGGGGAGTTTGGAGCAATTCTTTCAGTTCATCACCCCGGTATCCCTCTCCCAATAAAAACATCATTTTTGCAGTGGCTGATTCGGTGGTGATGTCAAATCCTCCAACCAGGCCGATCTGGCCAAGGGTAATGCTGGTTTCGTACTTACCCATTTCGACTGACCCACCCTTGCATTGGGTTACGTTGTAGATGACTATATCTTTACGGATAGTTTCTGTAAGCGCTGCAATGAACCATTCATCCGTAGGAGCATTCCCTGCTCCGTAAGTTTCAAGAATCACTCCTTTTAATCCTTTAATACCCAGAACGGATTTTACCACACTTTCGGTAATGCCGGGGAAAAGTTTAAGGATGGCAATATTCGTATCAAGTTTTTTATGAACTTTCAGGTTCATGAAATTAGGTTTCAGGATCGCATTCCTGTTGTATTTGATATGAACACCCACTTCGGCCAGTGGTGGGAAATTCCCTGATACAAAAGCGTTAAAGTTCTCGGCATTGAATTTATTGGTACGGTTGCCGCGCATCAGCTTGTTTTCGAAATAAATGGCTACTTCAGGCACAATGGGAGTACCATTCTCGCGGGCTGCGGCTATTTCAACGGCATTGATGAAGTTATCGCGGCCATCGGTACGGACTACGCCCATTGGTAACTGAGAGCCGGTAAAAATGACAGGCTTATTCAGGTTTTCGAGCAGGAAGCTAAGCATGGAGGCAGAATAGGCCATGGTATCCGTACCATGCAGAATCACGAATCCATCGTATTTCTCATAATTACTTCCAATGATTTCAGCCAGTTTAACCCAGAAGGAAGGCGATACATTAGAGGAATCAATAAGCGGTGTGAAGGCAATTCCTTCGATTTTGTAATCGAAATTCTCAAGAACCGGCATCATTTTATAGATATTCTCAAACCGGAAAGGCTGGAGGGCGCCGGTCTCCCGGTCTTTTACCATACCGATGGTGCCACCGGTGTATATTATGAGGAGGGAAGAGGGCATCGGGGTTTTGATTGCGGATTGTGGATTTCGGATTGATTAGATGATTCTGTTTGTTTAAGGGGACGAGGGACAGGAGGCAAGACGAGGAGAGACGGGGCGGAGCGAATGGGTGAGGAGCGAATGGGTGAAAAGCGAATGGGCGAGAGGCGAGAGGCTACTGGAGATAGGTTGCATTATAATTTGAACAAACGGGTTGCGTTGGCAGTGGTAATTTCGGCTACTTGTTCAACAGGAGTATGGGTCACTTCGGCAATTTTTAAGGCGATCAACGGGATATAGGCGCTTTCATTGCGTTTGCCGCGATAAGGAACCGGCGCCAGGTAGGGAGCATCGGTTTCAAGGAGCAGGTGTTCCAGGCCTACGGCTGATACAACCTGCTGCAATCCGGAATTCTTAAAAGTAATTACCCCGCCGATTCCCAGAAAAAAACCGGCTTCAATCACCATTTGGGCTTGTTGAAGGTTACCGGAAAAACAATGAAAAACGCCTTTTAGGCTAGAGCCGGATTCTGATTTCACAACTTCCCATACCTCATTAAAAGAATTCCTCATGTGGATAACCACGGGCAGATTCAACCTTTTTGCCAGTTTCAGCTGGTACCGGAATGCCTGCTCCTGAGCGGCCTGGTAAGTCTTATCCCAGTAAAGATCCATCCCGATTTCACCAATTGCTATAAATTTCTCCCTGCTTAGCCTCTCTTCTACCTGTAGCAACTCCTCTTTAAAAGTAGCTGCCATGACTGAAGTCGGATGTAATCCGGCCATCGGAAAACAATGCAACGGGAACTGCCGGCAAACCTGAAGCATCGGTTCCCATGAGGCGCTGTCAATATTCGGAAGCAGCATTCTGCTTACACCGGAACTGATCGCATTCCGAATGGCAGCTTCGCGATCCGGATCAAATTCTTCGAGGTAAAGGTGAGTGTGAGTATCAATAAACATGCAGCAAAAGTAACGAATGTTGCCGGTTGATTACCCGCTGAACTTTAAAAGGGGTTACAGATAGAGCATCAATAGTTCAACTCGTTGATCCTTACAATGCTGTTGAATTATTTCATGCAACGCATAATTCGATAAGGCATCAGTTGAATACATAACTGTTGTAGCAAATTCAACTACAGTCCGTAAGCAAATTCAACTACAGGTTTTATCTGTTTTCCTCTACAAATAAAATATCATTTCAGCTATAGACAAGCCGGATAGGGATATATATTTTTATCCAATATTTTTAAGCAAAGACGAGCCGAATATGTCAGGAAGAATTATCAGCCGGTTGAGTAGCTGATTCAACCAATGGAAAAGGCTGGAAAATATGAAAATACATGCGAAAGAATACCCGTAAAAAATATGAATGAGATTAGTCAAATCGATCAGAATCTTACTAAAAACAAGCGTGAATTAAAAGCCGATGGTTTGTAATTAAACAAATGAAATATTCTTTCCGTTTGCAATCCGAAAAAAAACAGATGGCTAAACTTTCCGGAATATACCAAAGCTTCCACTCATGTCCGATTTGAATAAAATATTTTTCAGGACAATCCTGCTATAGTTGACCTGAACCGTAAAAAAAAATATCTTTACAGAATGAAAGTTGCTCTTATGCATTACTCCGGGAAAGTACAAAACGTGTTATTTCTGTTTCTCGGAATCGGTTACAAGCAACTTTTTAATAGTCCGATACATTCCCACCCCTTTAAAATTATGTGTTAAAAGTACGGCTTTCTTAGCTGCTTTTACTGATTACGACCTTGTTATCATCATACTACTTACACCATAATTACCCGGTCATGAAGAAATATCTACGCTCCCAAATGTTGGATTTCAACCTTAGTAAAGTCACCAGAAGTTTACCCTTTTTTATTGGCTTGCTGAGTGTTGCCTTGCTTTTAAATACCAGGCATGCATCGGCTCAGAACTGTACCCTAAACGCCAATGTAGACCAGACCATTTGCGCAAATGATGTGCTCACTCTGGTTGGTCAGAAAAACGGGTTATTCCAGGGTGCCGGAAATACCACATGGTCACAGATCACCGGCCCTTCATCCATCATTACCTCTCCTTCTTCATTAACTACTACTGTTACAGGGATACTTGGTGGTTATACTTACAAGTTCAGATTATCATCCACCTGTCTTGACGGCTCGTTAGTTTATGATGATATAAGCATTATTGTAAAAGCTGTATCAACAGCTAATGCCGGACCCGATCAAGGTCCGATCTGCCCGGGAAGTGGCACGCTTGCAGGAAACAGCTTACTTGGTGGTGAAACCGGAACATGGTCGGTAATCGGGGGGAATAATGCAGGTATTTCAGTAACGACCCCATCATCACCTACTTCCGGATATACAGCCTCAACAACATCGGCCGGGATAACAACCCTTCGCTGGACCGTAACAGGCAGCAACGGCTGCGCATCCTTTGATGAAATGAATATAACCAACCGTGGCGGAGTAACTCCTGTTAGCGCAGGACCTGACCAGGTGCTCAGTAATTGTTACTCTTTCACGCAATCGGCAACTTTTGCTGGATCTTTTGATGGTAATAATATCGGAGGACAAACAGGGTTGTGGACCATTATCAGTGGCCCGAATATTCCAACGATTTCAAGTCCCTCGTCCCAAAACTCTTCCATAACAAACCTAATACAGGGTATATATATATTCAGGTGGACGGTTTCAGGTCCTTGTGCTTCAGGATTTGATGAGGTGCAGATCACTGTTCCTGCCCCTGTTGGAAGTGTAACCACAGCAGGTGTGACGCCCAACAACCCGGTGTATTGTGATGGCCGGACTTCCATTGTTCTTACAGGTAATTATCCTTTATATAATAATGAAGTAGTAACCTGGACTCAAACCGCCGGGCCTGCAGCCACCATTGTAAGTCCCAACAGCCCGACAACCACTGTTACCGGTCTGAATGGAAGCAGTTCCTATTCATTTTCCTATAATGTTACAAATTCCGTTTCGGGTTGCTCGTCAATTTCTGGGACAAGTATCACTTACGCAACGCCGCCGGCTTTAACCATAACGACACCAAGCCCGTTACTTGCCTTATGTAATTCAACTTCTGCCTCAATAAGTTTTACTCAGAGCGGAACAGGTCCTACTGAATACAGCATTGTGAGTGCTCCTGCCGGATTTCCGGGTGTACCAACCGGGTACTCCTCTGTTGGAGGTTCTCCGGCCTCAATCGGCGGATTAACAATAGCGGGAAATTATGTTATCCGATTCAGAAAATCGGCAAACGGCATTGGTTGTTCCGATATTTTCCAGGACATAACTGTTGTGATTTCCCAACCTCCTACTGCCTCAAATGCCGGAACGCAGCAATTACTGGGCTGTAATATATTTGTAACCGCTTTGGCTGGTAATATCCCGGTATACGGAACCGGCTCATGGTCACAGATTGCCGGACCTAACACCGCAATACTGGCAAACCCGAACAGTGCATCTTCCGGAGTTAGCGGAATGATAAACGGGTTATATAAATTCAGGTGGCAAATCAGCGGGGGGCCTTCCTGTCCTACCACTCAGAGTGATGCACAGGTAGTTGTAGCATCAGTTTTACCCACAGCAGCTAATGCCGGCCCCGATCAATCCGTTTGTGCAAATACCCCTGTTTATCTGGCAGGGAACAGCCCTGCGCTGAATGAAACAGGCACCTGGTCCGTTAGTCCCAGTGCAGGGGTGGTTTTTACACCTAATGCAAATTATAAAAATGCTGTTATTACCGGATTGGCAGCCAGTACAGTATACACTTTCACCTGGACGATCACCAATGCCTGTAATACTTCTGCTGACCAGGTGGTAATTACAACCAATGGCACACAGGGTCCGGTACAATCAAATGCGGGAGCTGATCAATGCCAGGCTAGCGGAGCAACTTCTGTTACCCTTGCAGGAAACAATCCAGCGCCGGGAACCGGGTTGTGGACCAAATTATCAGGGCCAGCTGCAACCTTTACCAATTCAACCCTATATAATACGACTGTTACAGGATTAACTGACGGTACATACAATTTTATCTGGTCAATCACCTTTGGAGCATGCGCGGTATCGCGCGATACTGTTATGGTAACCATCTCGGCAGCGGCCAGTGCAGCCAATGCCGGCGCTGACCAGCAGATTTGCGGAACAACGGCTACCCTTACAGGAAATACTCCGACTACCGGTACAGGTATATGGATACAGGTATCAGGTGCAGGCGGAGTAACTATAGCATTTCCCGCTTCTGCCACAACAGCTGTTTCCGGATTAACAAATGGTGTATTTACATTTGCGTGGACCATAAGCAATAATGCCTGTGCAAGCAAAGCGGACACTTTGCAATTAAGCGTTTCGGCCAATGCAGCAGTATCGCCCCTGGCAGGACCTGACCAGTCAGTGTGCGGGCTGAGTAGCGTAACCATGGCGGGGAACAGTGTTGCCCCCGGTACAGGATTATGGTCCATTGTAAGCGGCCCTAATGTGCCGGTCTTTTCAAATGCATCTTTACCTGCAACAACTATTAACGGACTGGAATCAGGAGTATATGTTTTCAGGTGGAGCAGCTCGGGTGGTGTATTTTGCCCGGTACTTTCGGATGATATATCGGTTGATGTAACCCCGGCAGCCAATGCAGGTGCTGATCAGAGCCTGTGTTTTGCCAGTTCGGCAAACCTGACAGGCAATGACGGAAGTGTTGGTACCTGGAGCCAGGTTGGGGCCACTCCAAATGTGGCTACACTATCAGCCAATTCTCCCTTTTCGGCAGTAGCAAGCGGATTGATTACCGGAACCTATACATTCAGGTACACTATTACTGCCAATGGTTCCTGCCCCATACCTTCGACGGATGATGTTAACGTTATCGTATTTTCAACTACTTCAAATGCCAATGCGGGTAGCGATCAGCAGCTTTGCAATGCTGCTTCTTTCAACCTATCAG
>JANXXZ010000362.1 GCA_025350385.1 Bacteroidales bacterium | reverse complement strand
TGTTACCATTTTACAGGGAATTAAGAACCGTGCCGGTAAGAAAGTAAAAGTGTATTACTCAGAAGGCGTCAGGCCACCGGAATTTTTTGTCGGGATGGATCAGACTTTAATATCGCTTATGATTAATGAATCAGTGAAACTGGCAAAGAAATGCGACCTGGTTCTATTTGCTGGCGGGATTTCCCCGCAACTGGAAGGCGAGGAGATGCCTGTAAAGGTTGAAGGTTTCAGCGGGGGTGACCGTACAAACCTTGAGATGCCCGCAAGCCAGCTTCAGTTACTGGAGAAATTAAAATCTACGGGCAAAGCTGTGGTTTTAATCCTGACCAACGGCAGTGCGCTTTCTGTTAACTGGGCGCAGGAAAACCTGCCGGCAATCGTAGAAGCCTGGTATCCTGGAGAAGAAGGTGGGAATGCGGTGGCAGATGTTCTTTTTGGCGATTATAACCCTGCCGGGAGACTACCGGTTACTTTTTACAAGTCGGTGAACGATTTACCTGCCTTCGATAATTACTCCATGGAAGGCCGCACCTATCGATATTTCACATCCAAACCGCTTTATGCGTTTGGTTATGGATTGAGTTATTCAAAATTTGAGTATTCTGATGTAACCCTTAGCAAAAATAGAGTCTCTGAAAATGATACAGTAGTTGTTATCGTGAACATTCACAATTCAGGTGCGTTTGATGGGGATGAAGTTGTTCAGCTGTACGTTAAACAGCCTGCCGGTATTGAAGGACAGCCTTTGTTAGCCTTGAAAGCATTCAGCCGTGCGAATATTCTTACAGGTGAAACCAGGAAAGTTGAACTGCGCCTCCCTGTCGGCCAGTTAAGGCATTTTGAACCAAAAACCGGGGATTACGAAGTGGCAAAAGGAAATTATGAACTTCTCATCGGGGCGGCGTCGGATGATATTAGGTTAAGGGCAGTTCTGAAGGTGGAGTAATTTTTTAGTGCTGAGTGCCGAGTGCATAGAGTTGGCGGGTTAAGATGAATACTCAGGAATTAATAACCTTCAACACTTCAACCCTCTAATCCACCGTTCCTTTGACCATCAGCCCAATTTCACCTGTCCCTTTTCACCAGTCCCTTTTCGCTAGTTGCTAGTCGCTTCTCACTCCCTTACATACAACAATTATCCAAAAAAAAATGATCATACAAAAATTCGGTGGCACATCGGTCGGCTCGGCTGAGCGGATGAAACAGGTGGCCGGTCTGATAGCTAGCGGGCAGCAGCCATGTATTGTTGTGCTGTCAGCCATGAGCGGGACTACCAACAGCCTGGTTGAAATTGCTGATTATTACTCGGCTAAGAATAATGAAGCCGCCCTCGAAAAGATTGATGTGCTTCATAAATTATACAGGATTGTAGGCGAATCGCTATACCTGAAGAAGGATTACAAGGTAAAAGGACATGACCTGCTGGAATCTCATTTTGATTACCTGCGCTCCTTTGCAATGGATATGTTTACAGCCAACGAAGTAAAATGTGTCCTGGCCCAGGGTGAACTTCTTTCCACCGCCATGTTTCAATTCTACCTTGAAGAACAGGGAATTAATTCGTGTTTGCTCCCGGCCCTCAATTTCATGCGGATTGACAGGGATGGTGAACCGGATTCTTATTACATTAAGGAAAACCTGGCCCGGGAACTTTCAGCCCATCCGGAAATCAAATTGTTCATTACTCAGGGCTTTGTCTGCCGGAATGTTTTCGGTGATATTGATAACCTGAAACGCGGTGGAAGCGACTATTCCGCTTCCCTTATCGGGGCAGCTGTTGTAGCTACCGAAGTCCGGATATGGACCGACATTGATGGTTTTCATGATAACGATCCGCGGATAGTTGAGAAAACACATACTATTCCTGAACTTTCGTTCGAAGAAGCTGCCGAACTGGCCTATTTCGGGGCTAAAATTCTTCACCCGGCTACCATTCAGCCAGCAAAGGCAGCGCATATACCGGTAGTCGTTCTGAATACCATGGATCCAAAAGCTGCCGGAACAAGGATATCAGAGCATACTTCCGGCAAAACAATCAAGGCAGTAGCAGCAAAGGACGGAATTACTGTGATCAGGATAAAATCAGGAAGAATGCTGTTAGCCTATGGATTCCTGAGTAAAATCTTCGAAATGTTTGATATTTACAAGACGCCCATTGATATGATCACTACTTCGGAGATCAGTGTCTCCCTCACTATTGATGATACCAGCAATCTGGTAAAACTCACCGACGAACTGAAACATTACGGGTCTGTTGAAGTGGAGACAGGGCAGGTGATTGTATGCGTAGTAGGAGAAGGGATTGTGGATCAGAATGAAGCGATCCTCAGGGTGCTGAATGCCCTGAAAGAAATACCCATCCGGATGGTTTCTTATGGCAGCAACCAGAATAATATTTCCATCCTTATTCCATCGGAATTTAAGAAGCAGGCGTTGAATTCTTTAAGTGAAAAACTTTTTCCGGGTTAAAATTCTTACCGCAGAGACGCAAAGATTTGCGCAAAGTCTCGAAAGGAATTATTACAATTATTATCTCTACGTTCCTTTGCTTTTCCTTAGCGTCATTGCGGTAAAAAAATAGTATGAACGAATTTGATTTGAAAGCCAAGTAAAATATGTTTGAAGAAAAAACCATAGAAGCCTTCCGGAAACTGCCGACCCCGTTTTATTACTATGACCTGGATTTATTGCAGGCAACACTGAAAATCGCGATGGAAGAGTCTACAAAGCATGGCTATAAGCTTCATTATGCCCTGAAGGCAAATTCGAACCCGCGCATCCTCCAAACCATCAGTAAAATGGGTTATGGTGCCGATTGCGTGAGCGGAAACGAGGTGAGCCGTGCCATCGAAAACGGGTTTGATCCGAAACAGGTCGTTTTTTCAGGTGTCGGGAAATCGGATCAGGAAATTAACGTGGCTCTTGCTCAGGATATTCTCTGCTTCAACTGCGAATCGCTCCAGGAACTTGAGGTAATCAATGGACTGGCTGCCGGCATGGGTGCAACAGCCGATATAGCCCTGCGCATCAACCCGAATGTGCATGCATTTACCCATAAATATATTACTACCGGCCTGGAAGAGAATAAGTTCGGGATCAATCCCTGGGAATTTGACGCGATTCTTGAAAGGCTGAAGCAACTCCGCAACCTGGAACTGGTAGGGCTTCACTTTCATATCGGCTCACAGATCACTGATCTTACGGCATTTAAAAACCTTTGCGTGCGGGTGAATGAAATCAACCAATGGTTTGCCGGGCAGCATATTTTCCCCCGGATCATCAACCTGGGTGGCGGACTGGGAATTGATTACCATCACCCGGATGATAACCTGGTACCGGATTTTAAGTCCTATTTCAATGTGTTCCGAGAATTTACCGAACTGTTGCCGGGACAGGAACTGCATCTCGAACCGGGCCGTGCCCTGGTGGCCCAGTGCGGAAGCCTGATTACCAAAGTTCTCTATATTAAAAACGGGGTGAACGTTAATTTTGCGATCTGCGATGCCGGCATGACGGAACTGATCCGCCCGGCGCTTTACCAGGCCTTTCATAAGATTCAAAACATTACTTCCCGGTCGGAGGAAAAGATAAAGTATGATGTGGTAGGACCCATCTGTGAATCAAGCGACTGCTTCGGGAAATCAGTGTTAATGCCTATGACCCAACGTGGCGACCTGGTTGCTATCCGATCTGCCGGAGCCTACGGCGAAACCATGGCTTCACAATACAATTTAAGGGATTTGGTGAAGGGGGTTTATTCGGGGGAGATATAACGGTTGCGTGTATGAAACGTTTGGCATTTCGAAGCGATTTCCTATCAAGTTACAACTACTTTTGATACGAGCTGAAAAGCTTGATAAACCACTGACTGCCAAATGTTTTATACACGTTGTTAGCCGTTCGGTGTTTATTTTTTGTGTCATTTTTCTTTCAATTTGCTACTTCGTTTCTGTCTGCCGTGCGTTGGAGTAGGCAAGTGTATATTCCGGTGATACTGACCCCCTATTCCGGGATACTGACCCCCCTCTGGGGTTCATC